>CAYRCA010000797.1:0-1920 GCA_964422565.1 uncultured Acidobacteriota bacterium
CGGGCCTTCAAAAACACCTTCCAGCAAGGCTCGAAAGTACAGACCTGTGCCGCCCGCCACTACAGGCACCCGCCCGCGCGAAGCGATATCCGAGCAAACCTGCCGGGCTTCCATCATGTAACGGCCGGCACTGTATACTTCGTCGGGCTCCAGCAGGTCGTAAAGATGGTGGGGAACGAGAGCACGTTCCTCCGCTGAGGGCTTAGCGGTCCCGATGTCGAGCCGCCTGTAAAGCTGCATCGAGTCACAGTTGACGATCTCTCCATTCAGAGCCAGGGCCGAGGCGACGGCCAAAGCGCTCTTTCCGGATGCAGTGGGACCCGCTAGCGCGATCAGGAGGTTCTTAGGAAAGACCGCGTCGTCGCTCAAGGTTGCTTCACCACCCGAATGTCCGAGTAGTAATGGTCCAAGATGTCTTCGTAACTGCGGCCGCGGTTCGCCAGATTGACGGCGCCGAACTGACACAACCCGACTCCGTGTCCCCATCCCCTACCCGTCATCTGGAGCTCCCGCACGTGACCTCCCTTGTCCCGGAGGGGCTTGAAACCGGTGATCAGGTTGCTCCGGACTCCGAGCACATTACGAATCTCGTTCGCTCTTAGGATGGTCTCCCCTTTGGTTCCCTCGAACTTCATCTCAACGATGCGCCCGGATACCCCCCGCTTCGTCGTCGTCAGTTTCTTCAGCCGGCCAAAGCTCGCGTTGCGGTTGAGACTGGCTTCAATCTTGGACCCCGCCGTTCGTGTTTCCCACGAGTAGAACGGACTCGACTCATCGGAGCACTTTGCGCCGCCTTTGAGGTACGGGCATTGGTTGCTCCGAAATACCGCTTCATAGGATTCGGTTTGCCCGCCGCAGGTCGAGGAATAGACGGCGAGGATCGGTTTATTGCGGTACACGACCACAACGTCGCTCGTTTGTTCGATGGCCCGATCCGCCATTTGATGCTCGCCCTTGATCCCGGTATACACCTGTGAGCGCTCGTCGGCGTACATGTCGAATCCCCGCTTGCTGAAAGCACCGAGGTGATAGCGGGCAAACGTTCGCGCAGCGACCGCCTGGGCCTTCAGAGCCTCCGTCTGGGGGAATCGCGAGGGGTGCAGCTCATTCGGCACCGTTCCTCGGAGATACTCTTCCAAGTCAACCTCATTGACGACGACAGGCGACCCGAGGGGATTGATGAAAACGTCGAATACGCCTCGGTACCTGTTCCCGTCCAGGCTAAGAAATCTGCCTTTGGCCGGCTCGATTCTAAACCCGGTGCTCGTCTTAGGGCCTCCGTTGCCTGGATTGGCGCCCTTGAACATCCGGATGGACCGGTCGGCCGCCTCGACGCGAAGGAGCTTCGCCATGCTCGAATCCGAGACCTCAACACTTTTGAATCGCTCACGAAGCAACAGCCTGATAGTGCGAGCGTGCTTCCTCCGGGGGGCAGCGGGCGGCGATGGCTCACGCGTCTGCTCCGCCGGTTTCTCAGACGGTTGCCGGGAGGCCGGAGGCTGCTGGGTGGGTGGAGGGAGAGGCGGAGGACGCTTCTTCCCGCCACAGCTCGGCAGCGTGACGGTTGCGCACAGAAGCGAAAGGATCAAAACTACACTCCGTGCCCTTGTCATCACCTCGTGGTCCTTCGCGATTTCGAGTTCTTACGCCGAAGGCGTTACGTAGCAAAGCCCAAAGGGTTGGCCGCGGTTTTTGCGGCCTACCCTGGGGTCCATGAGCCGTAAGTCATCTACCCTGAAAGGGTTGCGTATCGAGCGCAGTACGCAACCCTTTCAGGGTTGAACGCCATACTGCCCTCCGACCCGGGGTAGCCCGCCAAAAGCGCGGGCAACCCCGGGCTTTGCTACGTGACCCCGTTGGGGTCATAAAGACTCCCGACTTCTCACTCCTGCCTTTACCGCCTTCGCATTGCTTCGAGGA
>CAYRCA010000798.1:0-1919 GCA_964422565.1 uncultured Acidobacteriota bacterium
CGACCTTGCTTGAAAGTGGCGTCGTCTTGGGGGCACGTCTGGGCTTCCCCCCGCTAAGCCTCCTGGACCGGTTCCTCCGGGAGTTCGAGGTCGCCACCGTGGTTTTCGGCGACGAGCACTGGCGGGAGGCGCTGGACGCGTGGATGCGATTCGGAAAAGGTCGTCATCCCGCGGAGCTCAATTTCGGGGATTGCGTGAGTTATGCCGCCGCCCGCTTGTCGGGCCGGCCGCTTCTGTGTCGCGGCGAGGATTTCGTTAAGACCGACCTGGAACTGGCCTGAAGCCCGGTTACGGGAGGAAGTGAACGTTCCGATCGAATCGGGCGCATCTTCGCCCACTATCCATCCGACACGGCCGCTCTCCATTGGTTCAGCATCCGGAGGGCGTGATCCATCTTCCGCAGGACGGGAACGCCTTGCCGCTCCACGGCCTCCACGAGGGGGGCGTAGGTGGAGCCAGCGTCGATGACGCAGATCCAGGGCTTGGAGGTCTCCGACCAGAGTTTCTCGATCCGGTCGGCCAGGCTGCCCCGCGCAGGCTCGCCGTCCGGCCCGATTTCAATGTCGAGACTGGGCGTCATGGGGACAAATCCCGCGACGAGGCAGTCGATTTCGGGAGAGGCCAGAAGGCTTCGGATCACCGCCTCGTACGTCGCCGGCGCCCGCCATTGGCGTCAGGTCCAGGGGATTGCGGACGTTGACGATGGATTCAAGTTTGCTTTCTTTCAAAAGGATTTCCAGTTTATTCCTTAATGTGGAAGATAACTTTGTGGGTTCGAATCCGCCTAGGTTATCGGCCGCCGCGACGCACTCGAATCCCGCGTTGGAGAGCACGGCCAGGCGGCGTCCGCCGGGTTTGCGTCCGTCGAGGCGCACGAAGAGTCGGATCAGGTCCTCGAAGTCCGCCAACGTCTCCGCGATGACCACGCCGCTCTGTCGGCTCACCCCCCGCGCCGCTTCGAACTCGCCCGAGATGGAGGCCGTGTGGCTTCGTCCCGCATCGACCCCGGAGGGCGTCCGGGCCCCCTTGAAGAGAATCGCGGCACCGCCCCGGTTGCGGAGCGGCGGGCGGCTTTGAAGAAGCGCAGGCCGTCCATGGGGCGGAACCCCTCCACGTAGGCGCCGACTGTCCGGACGTCGTCGCGGGCGACAAGGACCTCGAGGAAGTCCCCGAAGGTCAGATCGGCCTGGTTCCCGACGGTGACTGTAAAGCGCGGGTTGAGCCAGGGAAGGCGGCTGAGCAAGGTGACCGCGTGAGCCCCGCTCTGGCCGACGAGGGCCAGGGGCGCCGCGGGAGCGCGCCGTCGGGGCAGGCGATCCTCCGGGATGAAGAGCGTGTCGAATCGACCGGGGATCGAGCGGATCCCCAGGCAGTTGCCGCCGTTGATCAGGGGACGGAAGCTCGGTCCAGACGGTCGAGCGGACCCGCCAGAGAGAGCTTTCCCAAGCTTCGGCGGAATTCTTCCGGAGTCGCGAGTTCGGTGTCGGCGGCCCAGACGGTTGCTCCCAAGTCCGGTTTCAGGAGGTTTGTGAGGTACTCCGCTTCTCCGCCGCCCGGACCGACGGTAAGAATCGGCCCGCAGTCCCGGCTCCAGTTGATGCCGAGCAGGATCTCGCGGCCGAACCCGGCGTCGTGGGGGATGTACTCCATGACCAGGAAACCGTCGATCCAGCTGCGGTCGAGCGTTTCGCCCATCCTCCGGATGCCGCTACCGCGCCCGCCCGCTTCCGGACGATCCGCACGCCACCCGCCGAGCTCTTGTGGGCAATCGAACGGGAGGCCACCTTGACGACCACCCGGTCGCCGGGAAACCGGTCGAGATCGATCGGCGCCACGGGAGGGTCTCCCGCCGCTTCGACGAGCTCGAACCGGGGGACCGGGAACCCGGCGGCCTCCAGAATCCGCAGAGCTTCGGGCTC
>CAYRCA010000799.1:0-1918 GCA_964422565.1 uncultured Acidobacteriota bacterium
TGCCGCCTCTGAAACAAATGGACCATAGACTCCATTTCGTGCAAAAGTTAGGTAGTTAGTTTCCGTCCCAACGTCTGGAAGTTGTTGAGGTGTGATGGTTTAGGGAAGGTTTTTGGGCCTCCTTTTTGTCACCCCGGTCTGTTAGGGTGATAGCGACAAGTAGTTCGAAACAATGACCTTAACCCGAAAGGAGGCCCAAAATTCGTCGCCGCAAGCAGGAATTTCTCCCGCTGGTTCACATCTTTTCGAAGCATCCGATGGCCCGGGAACTGGAGAAAATCTCCGAGGTCCTGGACGCCAATCCTCGGATCCTGGACACAGTATTGCACGACCTGTGTGACAAAGCGGACCCCAAGTCCGGGGCGAGCGGCCTGAGCGCCGAGTTCGTGTTGCGGGCCGCGGTCGTCAAGCAGTTGCACCAGGTCAGCTACGAACAGTTGGCCTTCCACCTGGTCGATTCGGCCGCCTACCGGGCCTTCGCCCGCGTCCCGATGGGCTGGAAGCCGAACCGGTCGGTTCTGCAGCGCAACATCGCGAGCATCTCCGCCGCCGGCTGGGAGGCGATCAACCGGACGCTGGTGGTCTGGGCGCGGGACCGAAAGCTGGAGTCGGGCCGCAAGATCCGGATGGATTCGACGGCGGTGGCCTGCGACATCCACCATCCCACCGACAGCGAGCTGTTGTACGACTGCGTCCGGACGGTGACCCGATTGCTCGGGGCGCTTCGCAAGCGTCGGGCCGGGCCGCGGGCGAGCGGGGACGAGACGGCGGAGATCTCCTTTCGCGACCATCGGCGCCGGGCGAAGCGGCGCCGCTACAAGATCGTCAACAGCCGGGGGGAGAACCGGCGCGAGGCCTATCGGGACCTGCTCAAGGTGGCGCGCAAGACCCACGGCTACGGGCGGGCGGCGCTGGAGGCGACGGCCGGGTGGGCCGACCCGAAGGGGATCGCCCTCGGGGCCGCCTTGGAGCACTACCTGGGGTTGACGGCGCGGGTGATCGACCAGGCCGAGCGTCGGGTCATCCGGGGCGAATCGGTGCCGGCCGAGGAGAAGGTGGTGTCGATCTTCGAGGACCACGCCGACATCATCAAGAAGGGGCAACGGGAGCCGGTCTTCGGCCACAAGATCTTTCTGACCTGCGGGCCGACGTCGCTGGTGCTCAACTGCGAGGTGGTCCGGGGCAATCCGGCCGACGTGGGCCGGACGACGGAGTTGCTGGAGGCGCACCAGCGGGTGTACGGCAAGTACCCGCGCCAGGTGGCGGCGGACCAGGGTTTTTACAGCCGAACCAACCTGGACACGGCCAAGGAGGCCGGGATCCGCGACGTGGTCTTCGACCGCAAGGGGAGTCTGCGGATCGAGGACATGGCGGGCTCGAGCTGGATCTACCGGCATCTGCGGCGGTTCCGGGCGGGGATCGAGGGCTGCATCTCCTGGCTGAAGCGGATCTTTGGGCTGAGGCGCTGCACCTGGAGGGGCTGGAACCATTTTCAACAGTACGTGCACGCCTCGGTGGTCAGCTGCAACCTGCTGGTTCTGGCCCGGCTTCTCCTGTAGAGGCTCTTGTCGCCCCAAACTAAGCAATCCGATCCCCATCGTAGGAAAGGTGTGTCCGATTTGAGGCCGACGACGGTCGGTTGTTCGCTTCCAATGCGACAATCTCCGACCGCGATCGTTCGGTCGCCGGATGTCGGAGTCGAATGGTATCCTAAGTTATTGCCCGTCAGCAAGATGGCGGATCGCGAAAACTCCATTTTGGGATGGCAACTATCTAGTGGACTTCTACGGCGAAACCGGGAGCCCTCTCCACCAGGGACTTCCCACCGACCGCCTGCTGGCCGAATGGGAAGTGCCCCCCCCGGGCGGAGCGGCGCCCGTCCCACCTGCTCGGTCCGGGACGCAAGCAGCTTGCTGCA
>CAYRCA010000800.1:0-1915 GCA_964422565.1 uncultured Acidobacteriota bacterium
GAGTCGGAGATTCGGGTGGCGAACCAACACGTCCTCCAACAGCAACGGGTTGCCTGCAGCGGAGCGGAAGCCGGGCATGTACGGTCCGATCCCAGCTGTGTGAATGAGGACCGGGACGTCGAATTCTTCAGCGAGCGAAAAGTATGGCTCGAGCGCCGGATCGTTCGGTGGCACGCCGTTGAGTTGCGTCGCGATCTCGCCCATGCCGCCGAGATGCCCCGCCGCATACGCCTGCCTGAGCATCTCTAAGTCAGGTCGACCGACTTCCACAATGAACGGCGACGCGATAAAGCGACCAGGAGCCGCCGTTGTCCATTTCCGGACGATCTCCAGATCGACACCGCTGAGAAAGGCTTTGACGATATTGTGGCGGTCCATCGCCTCCAGTGTCTGCTCAAATGTCTCCGCATGGCTCGCAGTTGCCCGACCTTCGCCGCGACACGGCTCGGGACGGCACAGAGCGGGTTCCCCGGCAGGGACGTCGTAAGGAGGAAGGTCCGCGTGCATGTGCATGTCGATGATCGGCGGTCGCTCCTGGGCCAAGAGTGGCGCGGGAGAGTGACTTACGAAGATAAGAAATACGATGACGAGGGTAGAAGTTTTCATAGGAGCCTCCGGCCTAACCCGTTCACAACTGCCGACATTGTTTATATTGATCCATCCTATACTCGATACAGGGCCTCAAATGCAGATCCCCACGGAATAGGTCTCGGTGAGCGCGGAAGTCGCGGGATATGAGGCTCTTGGTCCAAGCCGGTCGATTTATTGCAGCGTTTGATATGGATCGGCATAAATGCCTCGAGACGCCTGGTTCTGACAATCCCCGGCGTGGGGATGGCGAAGTGATGCCAGTTGGTGGTCTTCACGTGGGTCGGGATGAGATTGCGCTTGTGGATCTGCCGCAGATTCAGTGACCAGCTGAAGGCGAACGGGTCCGGACCCGGAGTGGCTCCGGCTGGTCGAGGTAAAGGCGGAGCGTGTGACAAGGTTGGCAGCGAATTTCTCGCCGCTGCCGCGGATCGCACGGCCGCCTCTTGGAGGGACGGTGGACCATGCACCTGCCGAACTTCAGATCGAAGCGAAGTGTCGCCGATAGCCATAGTTCGACGCTCGGAGCCAACCTGCGTCAGCGTGTCTTCTTGTGAAGGGTTCCGGCCACGGGCAAGCAACGAGACTGCGTCTCCCGGCACCCAAATCAGCCACGAGAACACCAGTCTCCGAAGAAGAAGGGATTTGGCATCCTTATACTCCCAAGCTCGGGAGTATTCAAGAACTTTTTTTTGGAGCCACATCTCCCCATTGGCGGGGTAGCCGAAGAAGTCGATCGGGAGGCGGGGTTCTGATGTTCAGGCTGTGGTCCTCGGCTATGAGGGAGCCGCGTTGGCCTTCCGCGCGGCGGCGGCGGCGTTCCCGGAGCGCTAACCCCCCGTGCAAGGGCAGCGTGCAACTCCCGGTCGGGCGAGCAAAGCGGATATAGGCGGGACGAGCGCAAAGGGGTTCCCGCGCTCCTTCGCCTCGGAGCGGGTTGGCGGCGGCTCGAACCGAGCGGATTCCGGGTGTCTTGCCCCTACCCTCGGACCGGCTCCCGGTTCCACTCTCCTCCTCCCTCAGGAAAACTTCACCAAAACCTCACTCCCCGGGCCCGATGAGACGAATAATCCACTTTGCCCCGAAACGGGAACGGGAAACCCTGATTTTTCGTGGAGACTTTTTTCGGCTTGCACCTTTGCACCCGGGCCGACTCAAACCCTGATTAAAAACGGAGAACACTCTCCCCCGAGCCGTAGACGGGCTCACATGCGGCCCGTTGGCGCCAATTCCGCTGGCCCCGGTCCCGACCTCTCGTCTATGGCTGGTTCGCAAACTTTCGGCGTCAAGTGTCCCGGATTTGTTACCCAGAACGTTACCCGAAACA
>CAYRCA010000801.1:0-1914 GCA_964422565.1 uncultured Acidobacteriota bacterium
CGTCCCCGGCGCCATCGATGTGGCCGATCTCCCCTCCCGTGGAGAACGGTTCGATCAGGTCGATCACCTTGATCCCCGTCTCCAACATTTCAGTCTCGGTGTTCTGGTCCTCCAAAGAAGGCGCCTTTCGGTGAATCGGATAACGCTTTTCGGTCTTCACCGGCCCCAGCTGATCGATCGGCTCGCCCAGAACGTTCAAGACGCGTCCCAGGGTCTCGCGCCCCACGGGAACCGAAATCGGGGCGCCTCTGTCCAGGGCTTTCATGCCCCGCACCATTCCGTCGGTGGGCTCCATGGATACACACTTGACCACGCCTTCGCCCAAGTGCTGGGCCACCTCAACCGTCAGCGAAATCGAAACCGGCGTGTCCATCCCCTCGGAAGTGATCTGGACGGCGTTGTAGATGTCGGGCACCTGCCCGCCCTCGAACTTGACGTCGACGACCGGACCCAGAACCTGGACGACCTTTCCTTCGAGACTCTGCATTCCTAATCGCTCCTGGCTTCCTGAAGGGCGTTTGCTCCGCTCACGATTTCGATGAGTTCGGTGGTGATCGACGCTTGGCGGAGCCGGTTGATCTGTAGGGTGAGGCGCTCGATCATGTCCTTCGCATTTCGGGTCGCCGAGTCCATGGCGGTCATCCTGGCACCCTGTTCGGAGGCCTCGGACTCCAGCATGGCTCGGAAGAGCTGGATCTCCACATGTCTGGGCAGAAGCCGGTCGAAGATTACTTGGGGGGGCTGCTCGTAGATGTAGTCGAGGGCCACCTGATCGTCCGCCAACTCCAGTCGACGGATGGGCAGCAAAGGCTCGAGGAGCACCCTTTGAGCGATGACCGACTTGAACTCGTTGTACACGAGATAGACCGAATCGAGCTCACTGCCGGCGAAGTAGTCGACCAGCAAACCGCCGATCTCCTTGGCGTAGTCGTAGCTGATCCGGCTCATAACGTTCAAGTACTGGTGGCGAATCGGCCAGGGCCGGTGCCGAAACCACTCGTGACCCTTCCTGCCCACCAGAGTGAGGCTCAGGGACCGGTTGACGGCCTCCCCCTCGATAAAGCGCACGGCCGACTTGATCAGATTGCTGTTGAAGGCGCCGCACAAGCCCTTGTCCGCGGTGATCACCACCAGCATCACCCGGTCGCCGTCTCGTTCCTCCAGAAGGGGATGACCGGAAGGGTCCACCCGACTCGCCAGCGAGTTCAAAACGGCCAGCATCCGGTTTGCGTACGGCCTGGCCGCGAGGATCCGCTCCTGGGCCCGCCTCAGTCGGGAGGCGGAGACGAACTTCATCGCCCGGGTAATCTGCTGAATGTTCTTGACCGACCGCACGCGGCGGCGAAGGTCGATCAGGTTACCGCTGGACATGAGTCGACATCCTTCAGGCGGTGGCCGCGGCCATCCGCTCTATGAACTGCTCCTTGAACTCGGAGATCGCTTCGCCCAGCTTCTCCCGCAGTTCCTCGGTCATCTCCCCCTTGTCCCTGATCTCCGCCAGCAGGGCCGCCCCAGCTGCTTCGATAAACTCGAAGAGCCCGCTCTCGAACCGGCCGATCTGAGCCAACTCCAGGTCATCGAGGTATCCGTTGGTACCGGCGAAGATAATCACCAACTGTTTCTCCACCGTCAGCGGCTGGTACTGGGGTTGTTTGAGGAGTTCGGCCAGTCTCGCGCCCCGGGCGAGCTGGCGTTGTGTCGCCCGGTCGAGGTCGGACCCGAACTGGGCGAAGGCCGCCAGCTCACGATACTGGGCGAGATCCAGGCGGAGGCGTCCGGCAACCTGCTTCATGGCCTTGATCTGGGCGGCGCCCCCCACGCGGCTAACGGAATTTCCCACGTTGATGGCGGGTCGAACACCGGCATGGAACAGATCGGTCTCCAGGAAGATCTGGCCGTCGGTGATGGAAATGA
>CAYRCA010000802.1:0-1911 GCA_964422565.1 uncultured Acidobacteriota bacterium
ACGGCGCCCACCGAACCGGCGGCTGTCGTCCTGATGAAGTCCCTGCGTGTCGCACCGCTCTTGGTCACGGACCGTGCGTTTTCGCTCCAGGCAGTCATGCTTCGCCCTCCTCACCTTCCTCCGATGGGTCGTTTACCCGGCGACGGCGTGGATCGAGACAAATATCCTCCGCCGGCCGCCTTGCATCAGAATAGCAGCCGGGAGTTCCGCGATTGAAGACGCGCGGTCATCGAGACGGCGGCCCGAAGGGCTCTTCGCAGGTCCGCCGGATCCGCCAGGCGGACGCTCTGCGCGGTTTCAGGGACTATCCGCGCTCAGTCAGACTTCCCCGGGTTGATCTGCTATTTTCTCGTCGTGGCCATCCGTATTCTTTTCCTCGCCGACACTCACCTGGGCTTCGACTGGCCGCTCCGGCCCCGGGTGACGCGACCAAGACGCGGGACCGACTTTTTCGACAATTACCGTCGCGCTCTCAAGCCGGCATTCGCGGGGAAGGTGGACTGCGTCGTTCACGGCGGAGACCTTCTCTTTCGCAGCAACGTCCGGCAGCAGTTGGTGTTTCGAGCGCTGGAACCGCTTCACCGCCTGGCCGATTCGGGAGTCCCGGTCTTCCTGGTGCCGGGCAATCATGAGCGATCCGCGATTCCCTTCCCTCTGCTTGCCGCTCATCCGAACATCCACATATTCACGCGCCCCAGGACGTTCGTCCTGAAGACGCGGGGACTCACGCTGGCCCTGGCCGGATTCCCTCAGGTCCGCGACTCCGTCGGGGCGCGGTTCTCCGCGCTCCTGGAAGAGACCGGCTGGAAAGACATTGCCGCCGACGCAGTCGTGCTCTGCATGCATCAGGCCGTCGAAGGATCGACCGTCGGCCCTTCCGAGTTCGTCTTCAGGCGGGGTCCCGACATCGTTCCCGGTCGCCTGATCCCCGAAGGCCTTGCGGCCGTGCTTTCCGGGCACATTCACCGTGCTCAGATCCTGCTGCGCGACCTCTCCGGCCGTCCGCTCGGGGCGCCGGTTCTCTACCCCGGATCCGTCGAGCGCACGTCCTTCGCGGAACGGAACGAGGTCAAGGGCTATTTCACTCTTGAAATCTCGCGCGGCGACCCCGGGCGGGCCCGGTTGGCGAACGTCGCGTTTCATGAGCTGCCCGCGCGGCCCATGTTCCGGGTCACGATTCCGCCGGCTCCCGAGTGGGAGGATTTGCTGGCCGGACAATTGCAGAGCCTGCCCGAAAACAGCATCGTCCAGATCGAGATCGACGGAAGTCGGGCGAGCCCTCCCGGATTCGCTTCATACCGAATCCGCGCCCTGGCCCCCGCGGAGATGATTACGACCGTGCGATTCGGAAGCCGCCCTTGAGGGGACGGAGTCCGGTGGGAGGCTTGCTCGCGGTTGCGGGCGAGACGCCCGCGGCACCCTGAACCCTCGGGGACCAGACCCGCTGGGCCGACAGGACGTAGCCCCGGCCGACGAGGGAGGGCGAGGTTGGCCAGATCGCTCTCTCGAGAGCGCGATTCCTCAAACCCGAAACCTCGGAACCGTGACTGCGGAACCCCACTGCCGCCGGGCCGGCGGCGGTACAACCGTTTAGAGCCAAGCACATGCGGATCGGGACCCGTGCTGCCGGAAGCGGACCTCATCGGTGCCACCGGCCGCCGACGCGATTACTCCGGCTCTCTCCCGAGTTGCAGCCTCCCGCCGAAGGCGGGTCCGTCTTCGATCTCGTAGTCCGAGGGTATCCGGAAGAGCGCGGGATCCGGTTCAATCCGCTCGATATTGACAAGCCGGAAGACGGTCTCGCCCATGCGGGGATCGTAGCGCCGGCTCCAGACCAGAGTCTCGAGCTCCGGCGAATACCAGCGTTCGGTCACGACCTCGATGGGACGTTCGTTGCCGATCCGGCCGGCG
>CAYRCA010000803.1:0-1895 GCA_964422565.1 uncultured Acidobacteriota bacterium
CCGCCGGCCCGGCGGCAGGTCCGGAGTACCGCCGCCGGCTCGGCGGCAGCTGGTGCGGAAACCGTTCCGGAAACGCCCCGGGCTCGGCGGTGGTTGGGGACGGTGGGAGGGAGGAGGGAGCTGCCAGCGGGCCGCTGGCGGTACATTCCGGCCGCTGGCGGTACATTCCGGCCGGCGGGCCGCTGGCGGTACATTCCGGCCGCCGGCGGTACATTCCTGGCCCTTACGAGCCCTACATGAAATCCGCCGCGGGATACGTCGAACTCGCGGAACGCGGAACGCGAAACCGCGCCCCCTTTAATTCAAACTTTCCAGCAACTTGAGGCCCTCGGCCAGGACTGTTTCGGCGCCGCCGCGTATCCAGCCGAACAGCGCGCCGAAAGGCCCGACGCCGAAAAAGAGAATGAACAGCGGAAGGGCCAGGCCGACGACCGCCAGCCGGGCCGACCAGCGCGCCATCCGGGGGCCGTCCCCGCCGTAGAGCGGCTCCAGCTCCGAACGCCCCGCCGCCCAGCACCAGACGATGACGGGCAAGAGAATCCACCCCCGGATCCCCTCCCGGAAAAGAGCCGCCGGATTCTTGATCCTCCCCGCCAGCCGATCGAGGCCCTCGTCGAACACCCCCAGGCAACGGGTCATGTAATTCTTGACCGCCGCCAGCCTCTGCTCCGGCACGGGGTAGTGCGCCATCTGCTCGAGCACCTCCTCGATGACCCGCCGACCCCGCCCCCGATCGTCCCGGAAATGCTGGGCGTAGGGTCCCCGCCCCGTCTCGTCGACGATCATCTTCTCCACCTTCAGGACGTGCCGCGTCAGCCATTCGTACAACTCCGCGTCCATCTCGCTCTGGTAGCTCTCGCCCAGATCCTTGAACTTCTTGAGGTACTGCTTGATGAACGCGATCTGCGACCGGCGTCGGTTCAGCTGCAGGAACAGACTGCCGAGGCCGAGCGCCACAGTGGCCGCGATAAACAGGAAGGCCAGAAATCTCATCTCCCTCCTCTTTTCCCCGGGGTCCGAATGGAACCCGTCGCCGCTATTGTAAGCAATCGAGGGCGACAAAGTTCGCTGGGGGCGTTCGGGTGGGAATTCATCGGGCGGGCGAGCGCCCCGCCCCAAGGTCCCGTCGGGTCCTTGCGGAACTTTGGGGGGAATTCACATCCGCATACCCCACCCTCCTTCGTCGGGTGGGGCTACACCCTGTCAGCCCTTCGGGCCTGGGCCGGCGCCGGCGGCGGATTTCCGCGAGAACGCGGAATCGGTGGAACATGAACCCCGGGACCTCGGAAGCCCCTGCCGTCGAGCCAATGGCGCTACGTCGGAACTGCGGAAGCTCTGAACCACGGAACCCCGAACCAACCGCCGCCGGGCTTCCGCCCTTCCGGCTCTTCCCCCTCCTTCGTTGGGTGGGGCCAAGCCTCCTTCGGGCCTGGTTCGGTGGTAAGAAAACGCGGGAACTCTCAGTCCACCAAGACGGGGATCCGGGCCAGGATTCCGAAGTTCTGGCCGCCCGTATTGCCCGCCGGCTCGTGAGCCTCGCAGCTCGGAAGGAAAAAAGCCGTTTTCTGGAGGTCGCTGTGCGTCAAGTTACCCACCGAAGTCCCATTGGCGGTTTGGAGGTTGAAGTGCGTGGCGAACTCGCCCCAGCACTGCTGCCGCTCAGTGCTGGTGAGGGCGTTGATGTCCTCGGGCCTTCCCGCATTCACCCAGATCGAGCACTCCCAGCCTTCCACCACATCCTCCACTCCACCCATCTGAAGGGGGATGTCCGTCCACTGGGGATCGGCGCCCGCGCATTCTGGGAAAACCTCATCGCCGGCCAGTCGGGCGTGCGCCGGATCGCGGCCTACGACCCGGCCGGGTTTCCCAGCCAGATCGGCGGCGAGGTCCCGGCC
>CAYRCA010000804.1:0-1889 GCA_964422565.1 uncultured Acidobacteriota bacterium
AACTGGCGCGGGAAGATCGTCGCGTTCCAGCCACTGCATCACGAAAGAGCGCACAGACCGGCCCGCAAGCTCTTCGGCCTTCGATATGAAAGCAGCGGTTGTCATCGGTTTATCACGAAACCCGTTATGCACGCCGGTCATCACCCTTGAGAAGAGATCATTGCCCAGCAACAGTCGAAGCTGGTGCAGCAGGTAGGTTCCTCGAATGCGTGGAACGATGTAGTTGCTGTAGCGGTCGTAGACGCGCGCCGCGTTCAGGGGGGCAACCGAGCCCTCCCGCCCGGTCGTGTAAAGTAAACGGCAGTTCAGCTCGCCCAACTGATCGCCCAGTGCGGGCGCCGCGGCTTTGAGATCGGCCGGCAGCCCGTTGAGCATTCTCCAGTAGCTGGCCGTCCCGCTCACGAACCAGTTGTCAGCATCCGATGCGGGAAACACCGTATTTCCCCACAGTAACTTCCGTTCGAACTTGTAGACACTGGCTACTTCCGAGAAGTCGTCAGACGTCGGGGGCGTCTCGGCTTCTGGATCCGGCCGGCGCTTCTTGAGCTCATCGGTCACAAAGAGAGGGTTGATCACCGAGTAGCCGAGCGTGAGGTGGGGAATGGCGCCGGGCAAGTCGGGCATCCTCCGGCTGTTCTTATCGGGGAACTTCTCGCGCAGCGTGACTTTTCCGTAATGCGCCAGGAACATCAACTTCTCGGCCATCTCCGAGCTCGTGACCTTCCCGTCGCAGGCGTGCGGCCGATTGATCGGCGAGGTCGCAATCACGTTCACAGCACTTATGGCGTCGATGCTTCCCTTCTCCTTCCTGTAGAAGTCGTAGAAGGCGAGGTCGCGGTTCGACGGCGAGTAGGCCAGATCAAACGGTGCATTCAGGGAGTCAGGTATGTACTCCTTGCGGACCTCCGGGTCTTTCGCGTTGTTCACGCTCCAGTAAAAGCCCTCGGTTCCGCCCGGGAATTCTCCTGAGCTGCTTCTCCACAATTTATGTCTTTTAGTGCCTAGGAGGAGGATCGCAATTTCGTTTGTCTTTACGTCACCGATGAGCCAATCGTTCGTGTAAAGTCCGTTGTTCGCGGTGGTGAGAGTCTTGACGACATCATCTATGGTGGACGCGTATTGAGCAGCCTTCCGGATGCGCGATGACTGGGGCGAACCGTCGCCGTCGAAAGGAGTCTGCGCCACCGTTGTTTCGCCGATCATGATTCCCGCGTCGTTGATGTAGAAGTCCGCACCGGAGTGAATGCCACCGGGAAAGGTTTCGTAAACGAGCCGGTGGCCGCTATCGGGAACAACGTCGCAGATGACGTCCCAGTGGACGCCGGTATAGCCGCTCCACATGAAGAGCTGGGTGAAGACGATACGCCCGTCCTTGGTAGCCGGCCCGTTAGCGAGAAAGGACGAGCATTTGTGCAACCGCTCGGTCATCTTTGCTTCTTCCTCTTCGGCCGAAAAACTGCGACCCGAGAGGGGATGGGCGGCTCGGCTTAAGCCCTCGCCCATCTGGCCTATGTCTACGACGGAGTTCAGGGTGACGATGTCGAGGAAGTCCACCGGGCGTTTAGAAATCACCGCACCAGCTGCCGCGGCGCCATCCGCGATGCCCTTCATCTCCTCCAGATATTCTGTGTCGTATTTCCGAAGCATGAGGGCATCGGTCAGGGTTCGGAGGTTCTGCCAACCGGAACTCGGTTTGTCCCGATCGTACGCAATGGACACTTTGTCGGCGTAAGCGGAGATCTCTTTGGCGAGGAGGTGTCCGTACTGGTAACCACGCTGGTACGGCTTCCCCTCGATGTGAACGAAAATCCACCCTTTGTCGGTGTACCGGAAAGCGGGGCCGAACCAGCGCACGTGTTCCCGGAGCATTTGCCAGTCCGTCCGGTAAT
>CAYRCA010000805.1:0-1885 GCA_964422565.1 uncultured Acidobacteriota bacterium
AGCGACTGTTTTCGCCCCGGACCAACAAGGTGAACGGGAGATCGCCCGCGGCCCCCTCCAGAAAACCGGACACCTCGACCCGTCCCGGATCCACCAGACGCTCGTCGCCGCCGTGGCGGTCCCGGATCTCGTCGGCGAGGTCTTGAGCCCGCGCCGGGACAAGGAACGAAGCGAACACAGCGGTCAGGCTGATCGCGGCGGCGACGGGCCGCGCTGAGAAACGGAGAATTCCCCCCATGACTCCCCCTCTCTCCTCCGGGCCCCCGGCCCGGGGGTTCCGAATTGATATGTGCGTCAAGTTACAAGGGGGGGGAGGTTGTCAAGAAAAATCGACGCGGCGTGTAAGATTTTCTCGATCCGACACTGACTTGATTCCGCCGGCGGGCTTCCAGCCCGTCACCGTCGGGTTTCATCGCAGTCTTCGCTTCTTCGCGGCCCCTTCGGATCCCACGACGACAGGCTGGAAGCCCGTCTTCCCGCACCCCCCGCCGTCGTAGCGGTACACCGCCGAGCCGCCGACCTGCATGATCCGGTTGTTCGCGTCCGTCAATCGGTTTCCGTAGCGGTCGTACGTCCAGGCCAAACGCCGGTGACTCCCCGCCGTCTGGGCCGACGATAGCCGGGAAGAGAGGCCCGACTGTTTCTTGGGAAGGCGATTCAACGCAAGGCCTGATTGCGGACGACAGCCTTGCGGACGAACTTGAAGTTTATGGAATCCGGACGGAACCGCCAACCCTCTCGGGAATCCAATACGGTGTGCGGCTTTTTCCAATAGGAGGTTGCCCTGTCAGAACCCGCCTCCCGATTGCGTCGCCGGTCCAGCAGTCGCCTTTATCGCGGTTTCGCACTCGCCTTCGCCGCGATCGTCGGCGCTCCGGCGCTGCTGTTCCTTGTCTTGTCGGCCGCCGAGGAAGGATACCTCGGCGCGAAAACCCAGAACTGGGTTCGGATCGAGAAGAGCCGCTTCAAGTTCGACCGGCTCTATTCGATGACCGCGCCTCCCTTCGACCAGGACGCCAATCGACTGCTGGCCCGGCACGCCGAGGATCTGCCGCCGGGGACCGCCCTCGATATCGCCGCGGGCCAGGGGCGCAACTCGGTCTTTCTGGCCAAGAAAGGCTGGAAGGTCACCGCCTTCGACATCTCCGGCAAGGGGCTCGAAATCGCCCAGGCCGCCGCCCGCGAGGCTGGAGTCCCCCTGACCACCGTGCGTTGCAGCGCCCAGGAGTTCGACTACGGACACCAAGTCTGGGATCTCGTCATTCTCGTGTACGCGCCGATACCCTTCGACGACCGAGACCTGCTTGCCCGCATCCAGGATTCGATCAAGCCCGGCGGGATTCTTCTGATCGACACGCCCGTGATGATGCACCAACCCTCGGACAGACATCCCCGGGTACCGGGAGATCTGGAAAAGGGAGAGCTTCCCACCCTGTTTCCCGGTTTGGAGGTGATCCGGTACACGGAATCCGAGGATACTACGGAGTGGCTGCACCTGACGATGTTGATGGGACGTCTCGTAGCCCGAAAGCCCGGCGTCTGAGTCAGACTCGTGTGGGCCTTCCCGGTTGGAGCCGAGGACGCCTCGAGGTGCGCGAAACCGGCCGCCGAGCACGACTCCGCCTCATCCCCGCCGGAGTCCCTCCCGTCGCCACTTCTTTTCGCACTTTTTCCACGTCCGACGTTATTACAGAGTGGGGTTAGGGGTTTGGCCTCCGCCGTGGGCTTCCCCGGGGGCTTCGTGTGCCCGCCCTTCCGGAGGAGGATAGGAGTAGGGAGGACGCACTGGGTTGCGTCCCCCCTCCCTCCGAACCGTACGTGCGGTTCTCCCGCATACGGCTCTCCGGTCGGTGGTTCACCTCCGAGAGGATTGACCAACGGCACG
>CAYRCA010000806.1:0-1885 GCA_964422565.1 uncultured Acidobacteriota bacterium
TGAAGGAAGGCTGGATCGCCGGAGCCGCACTGGACGTCTTCGAAACGGAGCCGCTGCCCGCGGATTCGCCGCTGCGTGATCCGGAACTGACCGAGCGGCTGCGGCTCTTCCACCACTTCGCCAGCGGTACGCGGGAGACGCGGCTCTCCCCAGATCCGAACGTCGGCATGGCGGGACGCTGCGTCCAGGGCCTGATCGACGCGCTCGAAGGGAACTACGACGGGGACCCCCGCAAGATGCCCTACGTGGTCAACAAAGAGGCGTTCCAGGGTTTGACGTAGTTCCCCTCGTTCACCTTGGAGCCGAAGTTCGCGCGCTCGGGCCGGAAGTCCCGGTCCCGAGGACGGCGGGGTCGTCGTCGGGGGGAAAGCTCTCGATGAAGGGGTCGAAACTCCATTCTCCCCGACATGCTCCTTCGAAGAGTTCGAGACTGCCGAAAACCCCCCGCCGGCTCGCTTCATGAAGCTGAAGAGGATGGGCATGTATCGCTCCACGCTCGGGTCTCGTTTGTAGACGACCTCGTCCCAGAACTCGATGCCGTAGTTCAGGCGAGGGAACGTGGTAAGGTGGATTCAGAAACCTTGGCTCCGTCCGCCGAGCGGAGATCCGCAGCCGCATCAAGGAGTGTCGAACATGAAGCTTCCAGCGTACTCTGCAGGGTTCCTTGTCTGTTTGATGAGCGTTGTCCCTCTCCTGGGGGGCGGCGACTGGCCTCAGTGGAAAGGCCCCGAGCGCGACGGTCTTTCGACCGAGTCGGGGCTCCTCGATCGGTGGCCCTCCGGCGGTCCCCCCGAGGCTTGGTCCGTCACGGGTCTGGGAGAGGGCTATGGAACGGTCGCGGTTCAGGAGGACCGAATCTACGTTCAGGGAACCCGGGGACGGGACAGTGTGGTCCTCTCGCTCGACGCTGCGGACGGCGGAACGATCTGGAGCCGGGCCATCGGGCCGCAAGCCGGTCACAACCGCGGCGGGGGTCCCCGCGCCACTCCCACCCTGGACGGCGACCGGATTTACGCCCTGAGCGAGAACGGCGATTTGGCATGCCTGCGGGCGGGAGACGGAACCGTCGTCTGGCGGCGCAACATACTGAGCGACTTCAACGGGCGAAACCCCACCTGGCTCATCAGCGAGTCGCCCCTTGTGGAGGGCGACCTGGTCATCGTCGCGCCCGGCGGGAGGGGGGCGGGGATCGTCGCGCTCGACAAGAGGACCGGTGAGACCGCATGGACCAGCCGGGATCTGAGCGACCAGGCCGGATACTCCTCGAGCGTCGCGGCCGATGTCGACGGAGTTCGAACGATTCTCGCCTTCACGGCCGCCGCCGCCGTGGGTGTCCGGGCCTCCGACGGCAAGCTCATGTGGCGCTACGAGCGGGTGGCCAATCGGACCGCCAACATCGCCACGCCCGTGTTCGCCGACAATAAGGTCTTCTTCACATCCGCTTACGGCACGGGGGGCGCGCTCCTGGGCTTGAGACGCGAGGGCGACGAAGTCGGGGCCGGCGAAGTCTACTTCACCCGGGACATGCAGAATCACCACGGCGGCGTAGTGTTGGTGGGCGATCATCTCTACGGCGCTTCGGGGAGCATCCTTACCTGCCTGGACTTCGCCACCGGCCGGGAGGCGTGGAAGCACCGAAGCGTGGGCAAGGCCTCGCTCACCTACGCCGACGGGCACCTCTACCTTCTGAGCGAAAACAACGTGGTCGGCCTTGCGGAAGCCACGCCGGAGGGTTATCGCGAAAAGGGGCGCTTCACCATCCCCGACCAGGGCCGTCCCAGCTGGGCCCATCCGGTCGTCTCCGGCGGGCGACTGTACATCCGCAACCAGGATTTGCTCACCGCCTACGACATCCGGGCCCAATAGTCTCCGCCGTACCGCCGCC
>CAYRCA010000807.1:0-1882 GCA_964422565.1 uncultured Acidobacteriota bacterium
AAACCGCCGCAATTTTCGTCCCTCCGGGTGCGCCCCGCTCATGGACACTCACTCCGCAGTTGGATGGATCACGCCTTGCCCCTGTGGTAGCATCGGTGCCGGTCTATAACCCTTGCCGATGAAGAGTGCGGGCGGCCGATTTCCGCCCGGCTGGCCCGATCCGTTGAGAGTCCGCTGACGGAACTCGAATGAGACTGCTGATCGCAATCCTGGCGGTTGCCTTCCTGGCGGGTTTGACCGCCTTCGCTTTGTTGGCTCCGCGGCAATTCGTCCTTTTCGTGGGTCGGTTCCATACGGTTCTGGTGCATTTCCCCATCAGCTTCATCGTTTTGGCCGGCCTGTTGGAGCTCTTCTCCCGGAAGGAGTGGAGGGAGCGACTCGAACCCACCCTCCGATTCCTTCTCGGGCTGGCCGCGGCGACTTCGGTCGTCGCGGCCGGGACGGGTTACGCGCTCTCCCATGAAGGGGGCTACTCCGAGGGTTGGCTTTACTGGCATCTCCGGTTGGGCGCCTTGGTGGCCGTCGGGTCCTGCCTGGCGTTTCTCCTCAAGGAGGTTGCGATCCGGTTTCCAAGAAGCGCCCCGATGGGAGCCTACCGGGGAGCGCTGGCCGGCACAGTGCTCCTGTTGTTGCCCGCAGGCCATTTCGGCGGGGCGCTGGCCCATGGCTCGACGTACTTGACCGAATATCTGCCCGAACCTCTGCGGATCGTCCTGCGCCTCGACGGCGAGGGCCGAAGGGATGGTTTGATCGACCTGGATTCGGCGCTGGTTTATCAAGACCTGGTGCGCCCGGTTCTGGCTCGCGAGTGCGCCGGCTGTCACGGGGAGGCCAGAAGAGAGGGCGGCCTGCGGCTCGACACCTTGGAGGGTATCGAAGAGGGGGGATCCGGTGGAAGGATTGTTGTGGCGGGACAGTCCCTGGGGAGTGAGATGGTTCGTCGGATGACCCTCCCCTCTTATGACGATAAGCGAATGCCGCCCCAGGGGCACGCCCCAGTCGGCATCGGCGAAATTGAGCTCATCCGGTGGTGGATCGACCTTGGGGCTTCTCCCGATCTCAAGGTTGCGGAGGTTGGAGAGACGCCCTTCGCGGTGCAAACGCTGCTGAACCGGGTCGCGGCGCCTCGGGACAGGGACGCCGGAATCTTCGCGTTGGATGTGCCCGCCGCCGACGCCGGGGCCGTCCAGGCCCTGGCCCGAGCCGGCTACCGGGTCACTCCGGTGGCCCAGGACCTGCCTTTCCTCCAGGTTCAGCTTTCCCGCGGTCAGACGTTCGAGGACGCGCATACCGCTCTTCTCAAGTCCCTGGGTCGACAGATCGTCTGGCTCGATCTGAGCGGAGTCGTTCTGGAAAGCGGGTCCGCCGCGGTTTTCTCCGAGATGCCGCATCTGGCCCGGCTGAATCTGGCTGGAACGAACGTCACCGATGCCGACCTGAGCCATCTGAGGGGCCTCCCCTATCTGGAGTACCTGAATCTTCACGGAACGGGAGTGGGGGACGAGGGGCTGGAGAACCTGGCGGAGCTGCCCGGCCTGCGCAGCCTGTTCCTGTGGCGGACTCGCGCAACCCCGGTCGGCGTCGACTGGTTGATGACCCGGAACCCCGAGCTGACCGTGAATCTGGGCTCCATGCTCGAGACGACCTCCCCCCACGGTGAGGAGGGGTCGGACTCGGAGTGAAGGCGCCACCCCTCCCTCCGCCGCCCGGTCGGCGGGCGAAGGCGGAGGGCGCCGCGGCGACGCCTCATGGGCCCCGAGCCATCGTGGGACGCGGGTCGGCGGGGCAGTGCCCTTCGGACGGTCGAGAGAGGCGTGAGTCCGATTGATCCCCAACCGCACCCGGAGGCCGCGACCCCGGCGTGTCGGGCATCGAACAGCAG
>CAYRCA010000808.1:0-980 GCA_964422565.1 uncultured Acidobacteriota bacterium
CGGGAGGCGGCGGTCTTCGGAACTGCCCCGCGGGGACGGGGGCGCCATGGTCTCAAAATGGATGGCTTCGATCATTCCCGCCAAGTCGCCCAAACTGCTGACCAACTCCTCGTAGACGTCGGAGCCCACTTGCTGAGGGTCTTCCGCGATGATCGTGCAGAAGGGGTCCGCGCCGAGGTCCCGGATGCGGCGATCCAAGTCGTGGCGGACGAGCTCGAGACGGGCGCCCATCCCCCGGGCAAGCGCGGAAGCCTCCTCTTCAACCGCCTGCCGGAAGGCGGCGGTGGAGGAAGTGTAGGAGTATAGAGTCAACCCTCCCAGCGGTACGATGGCCAAGAGAAAAAACACCAGAATCAGCTGGGTTCGAAGCTTCATGGTTTCTCAAACAATCGGGAACTGATCTTCCTTGGGGTGGAGAGTCATCTCAACTCTATACGCCAAAAGCACCCTACTGGTTCATGCCCGATGTCATTCTCTACAACTCGTCCCCGCGCTCTCCTCGGAAAAGGGACGGGCGGGCCCGATCATGCGATGGAACCCGATGAACCGCCACGGCCCGACGGCACCCATGCAGAGAACGGACGAGGTCGGTCCTGCGCTACAATTCCCTTTTGCCGCCGAGGACCGATTGCCTATGACGGAACGGGAGCGACTTCTGAGGAAAGCTTTGGGAAACCGGATTCTTCTCCTGGACGGCGCGATGGGGACCATGATCCAGACCCATCGGCTGGACGAGGCGGATTATCGCGGCCGGCGTTTCGAGTCGCACCCCTGTGATCTTCGGGGGAATGCCGACCTCCTCAACCTTACGCAGCCGGAGTTGATCGCGGACATCCACCGCCGATACCTGGAGGCTGGATCGGACATTGTCGAGACCAATACCTTCAGCGCGACCCGCATCTCGCAGGCCGACTACGGGCTTGAAAGTTGCGTTGCCGAGTTGAACCGGACCGGTTCCAGCCTGGCGCGGAAGGCCGCTG
>CAYRCA010000808.1:990-1877 GCA_964422565.1 uncultured Acidobacteriota bacterium
CGCTGAAGAGATCACTCGCCGCAACCCGGCCCGCCCCCGGTTTGTGGCCGGCGCCCTTGGACCGACGAACCGAACGCTCTCCATCTCGCCCGACGTCAACGATCCGGGGTTTCGCGGGGCCACGTTCCAACAGATGGTCGAGGCGTACGGCGAGGCGACCCGGGCCCTGATCGAGGGCGGTGTCGACCTGCTTCTCGTCGAAACGGTTTTCGACACGCTCAACGCCAAAGCGGCTCTTTTCGCCATCGAGTCCTGTTTCGACGAGTTGAAGACCCGGATTCCCGTGATTGTTTCGGGCACGATCACGGACGCCAGCGGCCGCACGCTCTCTGGCCAGACGACGGAGGCCTTCTGGAACTCGGTGCGTCACGCCAACCCCTTGGCAATCGGCCTGAACTGCGCCCTGGGCGCGGAGGATCTGCGTCCCTACGTCCAGGAACTGTCCCGCATTGCCGACGTCTACGTCTGCGCCTACCCCAACGCCGGCCTTCCCAACGAGTTCGGCGGTTACGACCAGACTCCCGATCAGATGGCCCACCTGCTCGAGGACTATGCCCGCAGCGACTTCGTGAACATCCTGGGCGGATGCTGCGGAACCACTCCCGATCACATCGAAGCGATTCACGATCGGGTCGCCGGGTTGCCTCCCCGAACACCTCCCTCGATAGAGCGAAAATGCCGCCTGAGCGGACTTGAACCTCTCAATATTGGCCCCGAAACCATGTTCGTCAACATAGGCGAGCGGACCAACGTCACGGGGTCCCGACGTTTCGCCCGCCTCATCCTGGAAGGCAACTACGAAAGCGCTCTGGAGGTGGCCCGTCAGCAGGTGGAGAACGGCGCCCAGATCATCGACATCAACATGGACGAGGGCATGCTCGACTCCC
>CAYRCA010000809.1:0-1870 GCA_964422565.1 uncultured Acidobacteriota bacterium
CTCGGCGCAGCGATTGGAGCGCCTGTCGAAGGCGATGCGGACCTACGTCGAGCAAGGGCGCCTCCCCGGCGCGGTGGTCCTGGTGATCCGCCGCGGGGAACTTGGATACTTGGAAGCCTTCGGCTGGCGGGATATGGAGTCGAAGCTTCCCATGGAGGAGGACAGCCTCTTCCGCATCTTCTCGATGACCAAGCCGATCACCTCCGTGGCCGCCCTGATCCTGTATGAGGAGAACAAGTTCCTGATGACGGACCCGGTCTCGAGGTACCTGCCGGAATTTGCCGACGTCCAGGTCTTCGTCGAGGAGCGGGATGGAGAGATGATCCTCGAACCGCCGAAGTCGCCGATCACCGTTCAGCAGCTTTTCCTGCACACGTCGGGATACCCGTACATGGTTGCCGAGAATGTCAGCCCGAAGCTGGCGGGGATGTACCGCGACGCGCAGGTGCTGGACCACCACAATCCGCTTGCCGAAGCGGTCGGAACGCTGAGCGGCCTGCCCCTACTGCACCATCCCGGCTCGGCATGGGAGTACGGCATGTCCACCGACATCCTGGGGCGTCTGGTGGAAGTCCTCTCGGGCCGGTCGCTCGGCGATTTTCTGCGGGAGCGCATATTCGAACCGCTGGGAATGAACGAGACCAGCTACATCGTCTCCGAGGAGAAGTGGCCCCGCGTGGCAAGGGTATACACGACGAACGACGCCGGCGAACTGGAACCGGCGCCTGAGGACGAATGGATCTTCCTGCACGACGCCCACAAGCGCGCGGCGCTTCAGCCCGGCGGACACGGACTCGTCTCCACGGCTCACGATTACGGGCGCTTTTGCCGGATGCTCCTCAATAACGGCCGGTTGGACGGCGCGCGCATCCTCAGCCGTAAGACGGTGGAGTTGATGACCGGCAACCACCTGCGCGACGAGCGCATCGCCACGGGGTGGTTCGACGGCAGACGCTATGGTTTCGGTCTGGGCGTGCGCACTGTACTCGATCAGGTTCCCGGCGGCTCGCCCGCCTCGCTTGGGACCTACGCCTGGGATGGATACGCGAACACCACGTTCCTCATCGATCCCGATGAAGAGATGATCGGCGTCTTTCTCAGCCAGCACATTCCGCCCAATCAGCCCGACCAGATCTGGGAGCGCTTCACCAACCTTCTTTACCAGGCGATTGCGGATTGACCTTGGCGAGGGCCGGCCCCCGAGGCGACTATCCATCTTGCGACTCCCAGGTCCCTCCGCCCGGGGTCGAATGCGCGCGTCAATCGCCCCCGATCAGACGCTCTTCCCTCGGCCCGGACGTCCTCTCCAAGCCCACCACGAGAGCGATTTCATTCCAGCTCGGGGAACAACGTCAGGGGGAGCGAACCACCCGGGCGGGTTGCGGGGATCCGTCTCAGTCGGCGGGGGAGATCCTCGGGTCCCTCCTCTCCCGACTCCAGCACCGACTCGTCAATTTCCGAGGCACCGAGTTTCACCAGTTCGCGATTCCCGCGGGGGACGTTCGGACCGATCCGCGACAACACGGTGTTCCAGCCGGACTTGATGGCTTCCACGGCGCCCGCCCAGGTGCCTCCGGACTGATATTCGCTGGCCACCACCACGGCGACATCGGCTAAACCGTAGATCACCTTGTTCCGCCCCATCGCCGCGCCGATCGAGAAACCGGCCCGGGGAGAGTAAGGGGTCAACAGAACCAGCCTGCCCTCGGAGAGGAATTGGCGCACCTCGGCGCCGCGGATCGTCCTCACCAGGCTGTCGGCCAGGACTCCTACCGCGCCCCCCCCCGCCTCCAGGGAGCCGTCCATGGCCAGACGATCGGTCCCGCGGGCGCCGCCGCTGATCACCGGAATCCCCGCCCGGCCGCACCCG
>CAYRCA010000810.1:0-1863 GCA_964422565.1 uncultured Acidobacteriota bacterium
GACCAGAATCGATTTTCCCGAGCCGGTCTCCCCGGTGATCAGATTCAGCCCCGGCTGAAACTCGACTTCCAGCCGGTCGATGAGCGCAAAATTCTCGATCGCTACGTAACGGAGCATAAATCCTGGTGAGTCGTCTCGACCGCGGCCCCCCGACAGGCCCTGAACCCCGCCCTTCGGACCGTCCCAATGGTATCCAGCCAGAGGCTTCGGTTACAATCGAATTGTAATGCGGGTCGCCGGGATGGGTCACGGGAGAGATTCTGCTTCCGCCGCTTACGAGATTTTGATCGGAGGGGTTCCCTTTGACTTGGCCGATTCTTCAAAGCAGCTTTGGCAGCTTTTGGTCGTTGGTCGTACACAGCGGGCCGATCGCGCAGACCGTCTTTCTGATCCTGCTGTTCTTCTCGGTTCTGTCCTGGGCCATCATGATCCGGAAGTACCGGACCTATAAGCAGGTGGAGCTCCAGTCCTTCGAGTTCCACGAGGAGTTTCAGCAGCGTTCCAGCCTTTCCGAGATCTACCGGCAATGCGACCAGTATCCCATGTCCCCGCTGGCCGGCATCTTCAAGAGCGGTTATCAGGAGTTGAACCATCGGATCCAGTCGGCCCGAGCGAAGTCGGCGGCGGCGGAGGCGGCTCAGCGGGATGCGGTGCTGGGGGGGATGCACGGACTCGAGCGGGTGTTGAGGAAGGCGGCCATGGCGGAAATGATGTCCATGGAGAAGTCCCTGAACTGGCTGGCCACCACCGGGGCCGTGACCCCGTTTATCGGGTTGTTCGGAACCGTCGTGGGCATTATCAATGCGTTCCAAGGTCTCGGAGAGGGCGGCGTGACCACCATCCAGGCGGTCGCACCCGGCATCAGCGAAGCCCTCGTGGCCACAGCCGCGGGCCTTTTCGCCGCCATCCCCGCGGTCATCGGCTACAATCATTTCTTGAACCAACTCCGGCGATTCGGCGCCGAGATGGACGATTTTTCAGTCGAGTTCCTGAACCTCGTCGAACGGAGCTTCAGTTGAACGGACCGGGAGAATAGCGGTCATGGCGTTTCAGGCCCCCCCATCGTCGGATCAGACCCGTCCGAGCCTGTCGGAGATCAACGTGGTTCCGCTGGTGGACGTGGTCTTGGTGCTGCTGATACTTTTCATGGTGACGGCGCCCATTCTACAGACCGGGATCGAGGTGGAACTGCCCCGGACCCGCACCGTCCAGGCGGTGGATCCCGAGCAGCGCGCCGTGATCACCATCAGTCGGGAGGAGCTCCTTTTCTACCGCTCCACCATGGTCAACTTCAACGAACTGGGCGACCTGCTTCGCTCCGACATCGGCGACGGCGACCGGCCGATCTTCCTGCAGGCCGACGAGGATGTCCGCTGGAAGACGATCGTGGCGGTGGTCGACGAAATCCGCCAGAACGGGTACCACCGGATCAATCTGGTGACCCGGCCCTATCCCTCGACGCCGGGGAGGGACGAGCCTTGAGGACGGTCCTGCGGTCCCATCTGCAAGAGGAGGATCACCGAGGGTCGTTCTTCATCTCGCTGGCGTTGCACACCGGTCTGGTGCTTCTGTTCACGGTTGGGGTCAGCTTCTTACCCGGTCCGCCCCCGATCGAACTCGGACTGGGTCCGGGCGGCGGTCAGGGAGACTACATCTCCGTCGGCCTGGCGGCCGACACGGGAGGCGGAGAGGGGATGATCCGGCCGCCGATCACGACGCGTCCGGAATCCGCGCCGCCGCCCCCGCGGCCCCCGGAGCCCGTGGTCGAGGAAGCCGAGGTCCCGGCCGACGTCTTCACCCAGCAGGAACCCGAGCCCGACACGAAACCGCCGCCGGAACCGAGGCGGCGCCCACCGCCTCCAA
>CAYRCA010000811.1:0-1861 GCA_964422565.1 uncultured Acidobacteriota bacterium
CTTCTCCTTGAGCTTCCTTGATCTCCTGAAAGCGCGCCAGCTCCTGGCGCGCCCGCGCGGGATCCTCCCGACGCAGCAAGCTGGAGAGCTGGTAGCGCGGCGCTGCCAGGCTGGGGTCGAGTTCCGCCGCCCGCTCAAACGCCGCCTGGGCTTCGGCGCCACGGTTGAGTTGCCGGTAAAGCACGCCAAGGTTGTAGTGGGTCTTGGCCTCGCCGGGGACGAGCTTCACCATCTGCTCCAGTTCGCCGATCGCCCGGTCGGCCTCGCCCAGTTTCTTGTACTCGATGCCAAGGTTGAAGTAGGTATGCGGAATCGCCGGGTCAAGCTCGCGTGCTCTCTCGATCTCCGCGATGCCCTCGTCGACGCTGCCCGCCCGCAGCAGCGCCAAGCCGTAGTTGAGATGATCCCGCGCCGATTGGGGATTCAGCTCCACCGCCTTGCGAAGCTCTTCCGGCGCCTGCTGCTGGGTTGCCGGGTTTTCGTAGAACGCCTTGCCTAAATTGCGGATCTGCTGCAACTGCTCCGCGGCCGGATCATGGGTTGGAGGCGCCTCATTGGCCCGCAGGCCGGGCGAAACCCACAGCACTCCCGCGCCGAGAAGGACGACAATCGCGAATCCTAAGAAGTAGCGGGCTGTCATGGCCTTCCCTACATCCTAGCGGAACCGGACGCGAAGTAAAGGTAGGGAAAGAACCAGGGCAGTTGGCGACGGAAGACCCGCCAACCAGGAAGAAAGAGGCTTCCCCCAGTTTCTGGGTTGGAAATTTGCATAGAAACGGACGGAAGCACGGTGTATAATCGGTCTGCTTCAGAAGGAGTCAACCATGAGACTGTTGGCGCTAGGACTATTGCTCCCGGCCTTGTTATTGGCCCAAGAGACGAAGGTTTTCTATTACCCCAAGCCGGTGGCGCGCACGGTCTATGAGCCGCCGATGAAGCCGGTGACCCGGCTTGCCGACCTCAAGGCCAAGCATCAGGGCAAGACCAACTGGCATGAACGAGTGGTCGACGACGGAAATTCCTTGGCGGTCATGATCCAGGAACCACCCGGAGCGAAGTATGAGCGCAGGCTGTACTCGGACTCGCCTGCCTGGTGGGCGGTGATCGAGGGGCGTATCCGCTTTGAAATCGAGAAGCCTAGCGGAGGCTTCGAGGTCTTCGAAGCGAGCAAGGGATCCTACGTGTTCGCGCCCGAGCGGCTGTTGCACTCACTGGAGGTTGTCGGCAACCAGCCGGCGATCCGCCTTGAGGTCACGCTTGCTTTAGTAACGCCGGTGTACGAGAAACTTCCTGCCACGGCGCCCCCAGGGATCGAGTATCTTCCGGTTCGTCTGGATACCGGCGTCAATCCGAGCGACGTGCCCGACCCGGACGGTCAGCCCTGGCCGTATCACGTCAACATTTACAAGCTGGCGGAGCAGAACAAAGACAGGGTGAACTGGAGCCACTCCTTGATTCGCAAGAATCGGGCGCGGAGTAATTTCCACTGTGGTCCCGCCATCGCCGCCGATCAGCCGCTTGCGGGCAATCGCGGGCACTTCCACTCGGATTACGCCGAGTTCTGGGTGGTGATGCTCGGCGAGCTGCGCTGGGTCTTTGAAGGGGACGTGGAAAACGCGGTCGTGGCGCGCGAGGGAGATATCGTCTACGCGCCCCCGAAGACGTTTCACCTCCCCCAGTTCTGGGGCAAAGAGGGATTGAACTGCCGCCTCACGAACAGCACCTTCCCGGGATCAAATCACTTCTACGATATACAACGATAACGAGACCGGGGCCGGTGTGGCGGCTTCCGGATCAACCACAATCTCTCGATCCGTTCGCTGGTCGACCTTTGTACCAGGCGAACCATTTTCCGGGCCCA
>CAYRCA010000812.1:0-1859 GCA_964422565.1 uncultured Acidobacteriota bacterium
TGTCCCGGGAGATTACTCGTCCCGGCTCGAGGTAACCCTCTCCCCCGAAATGTCCGCCCATGACGCGGTCCGGGCCGTCCTGAGGACACTTCTCGGCATGCTGCGTGCCAATCAGGACGGAATGGTCCGGAATCTGGATCCCGAGTTTCTCCACGATTTCCGGGTCGCCATTCGACGAACCCGGTCTCTGTTGGGGCAGACGCGCGATGTGCTGCCGGTTAAGCCCGCCGAGCGGCTCCGGGGGGAACTCAAGTGGCTCGGAAACGAGACCGGGCGCTTGCGGGACCTCGACGTGTACGTCCTGCGACTACGAAAGTCGGGGACGGACCCGCCCCTTAAGGTCCAGGGGGATCTCGGGCCTCTGGTCGAATACCTTCGGACCCGGCAGTCCGAGGAGCACGCCCGCCTGGTTCGCGTGACGAGGTCCCGCCGCTACGGTCGCCTCCTCTCCGAATGGGATGGCCTCTTGGACACTGGGGACAGCAGTCCGCCGGCGTCCGAGCGGCCCATCGTCGAACAGGCCTCCCGTCGGATCTGGAAAGCCTACCGCCGAATCGTCAGATTGGGTCGACGCGTCGACGAGAACCCGCAGGCCGAAAGGTTGCACAAGATTCGCATCGAGTGCAAAAAGCTCCGCTATCTGCTGGAGTCTTTCCGGAGCCTCTACGAGCCGGAATTCATCCAGCGTCAAGTCCGGGTTCTGAGAGGCCTTCAGGACATACTGGGGGAGTACAACGATATGCGTGTCCAGCGCGAGAAGCTCCGCGAGTTCGCCCGGGGAATGGCTTCTCAAGGTTCTGTCCCGGCCACCACCTTCCTGGCCATGGGACAGATGGCGGAGCGACTGGCCGGCGCCCAGACCCTCGAGCGGCGCCGTTTCCATCGCCGCTTCGAGGCGTTCGCCGACCGGGCCAACCGGGACGTTCTCCTTTCCCGGCTGAAACCTCACCTGGGGGGAAGGGGCGACAGGTGAAGCGCATCGCAGTTCACAGCATCAAGGGCGGTGTCGGAAAAACGGCTTCGGCGGTTAATCTGGCCTATCTCTCCTCGCGCGAAGGCGCTCGAACACTCCTGTGGGATCTGGATCCCCAGTCTTCGGCCACCTTTTACCTTCGCGTCCAGCCGAAAATCCGGGGCGGCGGCCGCAAACTGATGCGGAAGCGCGCCGACCCGGAAAGCCATGTCAAGGGCACCGATTTCGACGGTTTCGATCTGCTGCCCGGCGATTTCTCCTACCGTCGGTTCGAGCTGCTTCTGAACGATTTCGGGAAGGCCGTCAAACGGATCGAGCGGCTGTTCGATAGCCTGGCGAAACAGTATGACCACCTTATCCTGGACTGCCCGCCTGGGCTCTCCATCGTCTCGGAGGGAGTGATCCGCCTGGCCGACCTCGTGGCGGTCCCTACCGTCCCCACCCCCCTCTCTCTCCGCACCCTGGACTTGATCGACGGCTACTGCGACAAGCGAAGTCTGAGCCGGACGAAGGTGCGCCCCTTCTTCAGCATGGTGGACCGCCGAAAGACCCTGCACCGTTCCCTGTGCGATCACCCGCCGGACGGAGTCTTCCGGTATTTTCACACCCGGATCCCCTACTCGAGCCTGGTGGAGCGGATGGGACTGCACCGCGCGCCGGTCGCCGTCTTCGCCGCCCACAGTCCGGCGGCCGCGGCGTTCCAGTCGCTGTGGGGGGAGATACGCGAAAGTTTGTGACCTCCATCGGGGGCACGAAGGGTTTTGTCGCGGGTGCGTCCGCTGTTTTCATCGCCTCCACAGCCCTTCGCGTTTCCTGGTTTGGCCTTCTATGAACCCTTCATGGACAGTAAGACTTCGTGGCCTCTTGCGGACGTTTAGTCATCGAG
>CAYRCA010000813.1:0-1859 GCA_964422565.1 uncultured Acidobacteriota bacterium
GGCGAGACACCGCTAAGCGTGCAGTGGGTTTGGCCGGGCTCGCTGGGTTACGAAGAGCGCCATGAGGCGCTGAAGGCCTTCTGCCGACAGTTGGTTCCCGCCTGGGCCGGGTTCGACCGGGGCGGCCACGCGCTGGAGGTGGGGCACGCCTTCCTGGAACATCGCTTGCCAAGGCTGGTCGATAAGTTCAACGGCGGCCGGGGCGACTTGGAGCCCATGCCCTGGCTGGCGGCATTGGTGTGTTGTTCGGCCTTCGATATCGCGTTTCATGATGCTTTCGGGGCACTCCACCGGACGCCGGTGTACGACACCTATTCCCAGGAGTTTCTGGATGCGGATCTCGGGTATTTCCTCACCCCGGCCGAGGCTTCGGCGGTGTCGTTCCGGGGCGCTTATCCCTCGGATTATCTCGTCCGACCCCGCCCGGATCGTCTCATTGCCTGGCACTTGGTGGGCGGGAATGACCCGGTCGATGCGTCGGAACTGACCGGCGACGAACCGGACGACGGCTATCCGGTGCTCCTGGCGGACTGGATCCGCCGCGACGGGTTGAAATGCCTGAAGGTGAAACTGCGCGGCGACGATGCCGACTGGGACTACCGCCGGTTGGTGAGGGTGGGCGGGGTGGCCGTCGAAAACGACGTCTGGTGGCTCAGCGCCGACTTTAACTGCACGGTGACCGACCCCGCCTATGTCAATGAAATTCTGGACCGCCTGATGATCGAGCATCCCCGCCTCTACGGGATGATTCTCTATGTCGAACAGCCGTTTCCGTACGACCTGGAGGAGAACCGGATCGACGTACGCTGCGTCTCGGCGCGCAAGCCGCTGTTCATGGACGAAAGCGCCCACGACTGGCGTCTGGTCGAGCTCGGCCGCCGCCTCGGCTGGACCGGTGTGGCGTTGAAGACCTGCAAGACGCAGACCGGCGCCCTGCTGGCTTTGTGCTGGGCCCGGGCGCACGGCATGACGCTCATGGTGCAGGACCTCACGAATCCCATGCTGGCGCAGGTGCCTCACCTGCTTCTCGGGGCGCACGCCGGGACCATCATGGGGGTTGAGACCAACAGCATGCAGTTCTATCCTGAAGCCTCCGGGCCGGAGGAGGAGGTGCATCCCGGCCTCTATCGGCGCCGGGACGGTCGGCTCGATCTGACCTCCATCCGGGGAGGGGGCTTCGGGTACCGGCTCGGCGAAGTCAGGCGCGAACTCCCGGAACCGGCGGAGTCGGCGGGAGGGCCGGCGGGTTGGATCTGAGATCGGGGTGGTGCGGGGAATTCAGACGGCGGAACCGGGAACCGTCTCGAATCGGAGGAAAGGAAAGCGAATCGTGAAGCGGAAGCGTAAGAAACGGGCTTCGGCCTGCGGCGTGGGCCGTCCTGGGTTGGGTCGGAATCGGGTGGCGGCCGTCTTCTGCTTGGTTCCGGAAAGAGAGGGTATCCAGGTGCCGTTGCGGCGTCACGTTCTGAACAACGGCGTGACCGTCCTGGTGTGGGAAAGGCTTTCGGCCGGCTTCGAACCGGACGAAGCCCTGCGAGAGAGACGAACATGAAGCGATCTGACGCGCTTTCTCGAAGAAGTTTTCTGAACCGGACGGTTCGGTGGGGCCTCGCGGGTTCGGCGGTGGCTCTCGGCGGGCGGGGAGCCGCGCGGGGGATGGCGGCGGACGAGCGCCTGCTCGCGGGCGTCGCGGCGGTGGATATCACCCCGCCCGTCGGTTACCGGATGAGCGGCTACTTCCACGAGCGGCGCAGCCAGAGGGCGGCCCGGACCAGCGGGGACGATCCCAGCGAGTTGCTGCCCGCCGTGCACCAGGTCGCCTCACTGACCAAGCGCTGGCTCCTTGGCACCCACCAGGG
>CAYRCA010000814.1:0-1851 GCA_964422565.1 uncultured Acidobacteriota bacterium
GCGGCACGGGTCCTTCATGCCTTGAAGTGACCTTGTTCGGCGCCGGATACCTGCTGCGTCACCTGAGGATGGGCTACGGCAAGATCGTCGAGGTCGATGACGGTCTTCGAGTCGCCACGGCGCCGAAGGTTTCGCTGCGCGGCCACCAGCTCGGATTCCGGCCCAAGGTAAACTCCTACGACGGTTTCACGGTGGAGATGTGGGAGCGGTACATCCGCGACCTCGCGGTATTCGGCACGAACGCCATCGAGCTGATCCCGCCCCGCTCCGACGACGCCGACGACAGTCCGCATTTCCCCCTGCCGAAGATCGAGATGATGGAGGAAATGTCCCGGATCGCGGACGAATACGCGCTCGACGTCTGGATCTGGTATCCGGCGCTGGATCGGGACTACTCCGACCCGGCAACGGTGGAGTTCGCGCTGAACGAGTGGGCGGAGGTCTTCCGTCGGCTTCCCCGCATCGACCACGTCTTCGTTCCCGGGGGAGATCCGGGACACACGCAGCCCCGTCATCTTATGGCGCTGCTGGAGAAACAGACGGCGTCTCTGAACCGGTATCACCCGCGGGCGGGGATGTGGGTTTCTCCGCAGGGCTTCACGAAAGAATGGATGGAGGAGTTCTACGAAATCTTGGCCACGGAGCCGGAATGGCTGGGAGGGGTAGTCCATGGCCCGCAGGTCCGCGACAGCATTCCGGAGATTCGCCGACGCGTCCCGCAGAGATATCCGTTGCGCCGCTATCCCGACATCACCCACAGCCGGCACAGCCAGTATTTCGTACCCGATTGGGATCTCGCTTTCATGGTCACCCAAGCGCGGGAGGGGCATAACCCGAGACCCGTCGACCAGACCGCGATATTCCACGCCTACAAAGATTACGCCGTCGGTTTTCTGACCTATTCGGAGGGCATCAACGACGATGTGAACAAGATCGTCTGGAGCGCCCTCGGTTGGGACCCCGAGGCGGAGCCGATCGATATCCTGCGGGAGTACGCCCGATACTTCATCGACGACGAGTGGGCCGACGAGTTCGCCCAGGGTCTTCTCGCGCTCGAGCGGAACTGGCGGGGACCGCTGATCTCCAACGCGGGGGTGGAGACCACCCTACAGATGTTCCGGAAGATGGAGGAGAAGGCGTCGCCGCGGGTTAAGCTACTCTGGCGATTCCAGCAGGCGCTCTACCGGTCTTACTACGACGCCTACGTGCGCAGCCGCCTGCTCTACGAGACGGCGCTCGAGGACCGGGCGATGGAGAAACTGCGCGAGGCTCCGAGAACAGGCGCCCTGTTGGCAGTGGCGGAGGCCGAGGCGGTGCTGGACCAAGCCTTGACCCAACCGGTCGCCCGGGACCTTCGGGCACGACTCTTCGAGTTGGCCGAGGCGCTGTACCAGAGCATCCGAGCCCAGTTGAGCGTTGACAAGTACCAAGCCATTTCCGTGGGTCGCGGCGCCAACCTGGATACCACCGACGTTCCGCTGAACAATCGACTGTGGCTCAAACAGCGCTTCCCCGAGATTCGGGATCTGGCGGGAGAGGAGGATCGGCTGGCGGCCGTCGACGAGATCGTCAACTGGACCAATCCCGGCCCCGGAGGCTTCTACGACGATCTCGGGAATCCCGCCCGGCAGCCCCATCTGGTCAGAGGCCCCGGCTACCCGTCGGATCCGGCCCATCTGGTGACTTCGTATCTGAACCTGGGAGCGACGGGCTTCGGGCCGCGACGGCTCGAAGGAGCCATCCATTCTCGGGCGACCTCGTTCGAACAGGAGGGGGCCTATCCGATTTCCTGGTGGAGAACCGCCGGCACGTTGCATGAGCACCCCCTGCTGTTGCGGTATGAGAACCTCG
>CAYRCA010000815.1:0-1848 GCA_964422565.1 uncultured Acidobacteriota bacterium
AAAGCGACCAACCCCGACGCGGTAGTGCACTGGGGGCCGCCCCGGGAGGGCGGGCTGATCCTGAGGCGGATGCGCGAGATGGGCATGGACCAGCCCTTCTTCGGCAGCGACCGCCACGTCTCCGCGGAGTTCCTGGAGGCGGCGGGCGAGCACGCCGAGGGCGCGTGGGCGGCCTTCCCCTGGGACCCGCGCCGGGACGACCCCAAGCTGCTTGCCTTCCGCGAGACCTTCCGGAAGCGGTTCGGGGTGGAGCCCGACACCTACGCCGCCCACGCCTACGACGGCATGAACATGTTGATCTGGGCCGTTCAGGTGGCGGGCCTCAACCGGGCCAAGATCCGCGACGTGATCGCCCACCGATCCAAGCCGTGGCCCGGTGTCACCGGGGACTTCACTTTGACGGCGGCCCTGGATCGCGCCGCCGGCGCCGCCCTGGCCCGATTCGAGGGGGGCGTCTGGGACTACTTCACCCGCGAGGAACTCGATATCCCGCAGGGGTATGTTCCCGGCCGGGATCGGGTAAGTCGAGGTGCGCTTGAGGCTTCGGAACGAGAATAGCGGAGTGTGGGGTCCGACCGGAGCGGCGGCTCTACTGCCGGTGCTGCTGGCGACCTCGCTTGCGGGCTCGCCGGGTCCCCCCGAACGGGAGTTCCGCGAGCCCCACGTCGACGCGCGCCAAACGCCCAACCTCTACCATGGTCCGGGCCGCGAGGAGCCCGAACCGACCGGCCTGACCGAGGTGATCCTCGGTTATTTCGGGCCCGGCGACCCGGACCATCCCGAGGGTGGCGATCTGTGGCTGGCCGCTCAAATGGCCGAAGAGGAGGTTAATGCTGCGGGAGGTTACCGAGGCCTGCCCATCCGCCTCCAATCGGTCTGGGCGGAGAACCCGTGGGGGACGGGCGTGGCGCGCGTCGCACGGATGGTCTACGGAGATCCTCCCGTGTGGCTCTTTCTAACCGCCCTGGACGGTCCCTCCGCCCATCTTGTGGCGCAGGTGGCGGCCAAGGCGCGCCTTCCCATGGTCAACTCGGCCGCCGCGGACCGGACGGCCAACCTGGCCAACGTGCCCTCGTTGTTTGGCTGCCTTCCGGGAGAGTCGCGGCAGGTCGAGCCGCTGGTCGACCATCTCTCGGTAGAGACGGCGGCCGGGGAGTTCGTCGTCGTCTCGGCCACCGACTACGACTCCCGCGTGTTTCTCCACCAATTGCGGCGCGCCCTGTGGCGGCGGGGTCTGGCGCCCTCCTTCCAGTTCGAGGTTGACCGCCTGACCGAAGCGGAGCTCGAGCTTTTCGACCACGAGTCGTTCCGCTCCGCGCGGGCCGTCCTCCTGGTCGCCGGCCCCGTCGAGTCGGCTTCCCTCCTGGCCCGTCTGCGACAGGTCTTCCGAGGCCCGGTCTACGGAACGGCCGCCATGGCCCGAAGACCCTTCATCGATTCGGTGCCCGACGAGGCCGGGGAGTTGCTCTTTTCCTTTCCCGCCGATCTCGCGGGAGTGGAGGCGTTTTCCGCCCGCTTTTCCGCCCGCTTCGGGAGGCCGGCCGACTATGCGGCGGCCCAGACCTACGATTCCATTCTCCTCATCGCCGAGGCCGTCCGCCGGGCGGGGCTCAACCGCGCCCGGATCGGACGGCCGCTTCAAGACGCTCGAAGGCGCGCTTGGCCCGCTTCAGGGCGTTGGCGAAGATCTGCCTCTTGATCGATGTGCCGGTGTTGTCCTTCGCCAGACGGGCGCCACGGGCCTCGCCCTTGCCGCGCATCTCGCGGCGTTGCTGGTGGGCTATGTCCCGTGCCTTGTTGCGGTAGGTGCGGATCCGCCGCACGATCTCGGTCAGTTCTTCCTTGCTC
>CAYRCA010000816.1:0-1842 GCA_964422565.1 uncultured Acidobacteriota bacterium
CTCGTGGCTCTGCAAGCTCGACCACGTCCGCGAAACGATCCCCTTCCCTCGCATGCTGTACCGCATGTATCCGTAGGGGTTCGGCGTTCGGCGTTCCGCGTTCTGCCGTCCTCCTTCTACGTTCCGCGTTCTGGGTTCTGGGTTCTGCTTCTTGTGCACATCGCTCTCCACTTCTGGGGCTTTCGCCCATTTGGGGAGGACGCCGAACGCAACCGGGTGTCGCCGGATGAGCGGGGCGGCGCGGAGGCTTCGGGCGGGTCGAGCGGTCGGGGAGGGTGGCCGGGTCGTCTCAACGGACCGGACGATCAGATCCATACAGCGCTCGAGCTGAATCGCCCCCGAGGGCGTTAGCCCGCATGTCTCACACGGCTCCGTCGCGAGGCGACGGAGAGCGGCGTGGAACCAAGGCGCGCGACGAAGGCCCCCTCAGTCGTACTCGTGCAGGACGTCGAGCAGGCTTGGCAGCCCGCGCTGTTTACACACCTTTTGGGGGTTCCCCGCGGAGATGTTCCCAGAATTGGCGCGGGGTGAGAATGGGGAGTGGTGCGTCGTGGGCGACGTCGAGTAGATCTCGGTCGCCGGTCACGAAGACGTCGGCTTCTCCCGCCACGGCCTCGGCCAGAACCGCCAGATCGCTCCGGTCTCTCAATCGAAGCGTCAAAGGCGGAGCGTGCGGCGCCACCGAGGCCCGCCGGCGAAGGAAGCTGTCCATCTCATCCACAAGATCCGGCGGCAGACGCAGCTTCTGTCGGAGCGCCCGCCGGAGTTCGGCGAGGACGGCCGGCCCGACCACCAACTGGTGCTCCGCGAGAGTGATGTGGAGCACGTCGGCGCACAGCCCCCGAGTGGCGACGGCGCTCACCAGAACGTTTGTGTCAAGAGCGACCTTCACGAGACGTCGCGAAAGACGTCTTCGTCGGTCAGATACCCCCGCGCCTCGGCAAGAGGCATGATCCGTCGGCGTAGATCCGCAAACTCAGCCAAAGCCAACTGGCGCCGGACCGCCTCGCGCACGACCTCGCTGCGGCTTCGCCCAGTGCGCCGCGCGACACGGGCGACTTGGCTTTCAAGCTCCGGGTCTAGGCGAATCGTCAGGACAGAAGTCTTCATGTCATGCATTGTAATACATATGGATGGACGCCGCCAAACACGGATTTGGGGCTCGCTCGGATTTCTCATTTCGCAAAGAGCCTCGCCGCCCGTACTGCTTGAATGCCTTATTCAGGTCGCCTCACCTGCGCCAGAACCGAAACCTTCTCCGCCCGCCATCATTGCTTCAGGGTGATACTGTTGGCTTTACGCGCCGGCAGACGATTGCGTCCTGTATTCCCATGGCCCCCTTTAGGTGCAGAACTTCAACGAAGCGGTCACTCAGTTCTTTCTGGACGAATTCTGGAGAGTGGAATACGGTCTGGTACCATTCAGGAAAGAGGGTCGAAAGCTTGCGCGAGGATTTAGCTAAAACACCCAGCGATTCCAAGCGGAGGAGCTCGTGTGAGTCAAGATGACCTGTCGATTCTTTACCGAAAATCGTAAAGATGACCATCCCTCCCGGCCTGACGATTCTGCTGAATTCCTCCCACCAACGCGGCTGCAGCTCGGGAAGAAGGTGAGTGAAAACTGAAATGCTGTACACCAGGTCGAACGTTCGCTCTTGATAGCTGAGAGGCGGGTTCGCGCCGTTGACCTTAAACGTGGCGGCCGGCAGGTTCTCCTGACACCATTCGATGGAAGCCGCATCGTTGTCTGTTCCAAACAGCCAGACATCGGGCCACTGCTTCCGCAGCCAGAGGAGAGTGCGTCCGCACCCCCAGCCAAAATCGAGCACCTTGCTGCCCGGGG
>CAYRCA010000817.1:0-1840 GCA_964422565.1 uncultured Acidobacteriota bacterium
CCAAGAGCGATGCGCTGGACGAGGAGGCCCGCCGTCGCATCTCCACGGTCTATCTGCCCCAGACGACGGTCCGGATGTTTCCCGAGAACCTTTCCTGCGATCTCGCCAGCCTGCGGGAGGGAGAGCTTCGACCGTCACTGTCGCTGCGCGCCCGGTTCTCGCCCGGGTGCGAACTGCTTGACTGGGAGTTAATCCCAAGCGAGATCGTCGTTGGCAGGCATCTGTCCTACGACGAGGCCGATCAGTTGTTGGAATCCCCCGAATCCGGTCCGCTCGCCGAGAAGCTCGCCGAGGTGAAGGCCCTGACCGACGGGCTCGTTCGGCGACGCGCCTCCAGCGGGGCATTGCTTCTGAACCGACCCGAACTGAAGATCGTCGTTCGTAAGGAATGCATCCTCCTCAAGGTTGTCGACCCCAACTCCCCGAGCCGGCGACTGGTCGGCGAGTTGATGATTCTGGTGAACTACTTGTCGGGGCGCTTTGCCGTTGAGCGGAGCATTCCCTTCATCTTTCGAGGCCAGCCGCCGCCCGCCGAAAAGATTGAAATCCCGGAGGGATACGATCCGTTTCGCCTCAACCAGATCTTCGCCCAGTTGGAGAGGAGCCGCCTGTCGTCGCAGGCCGAACCGCATGCCGGGCTCGGGCTGGAGTGTTACACCCAGCTGACCTCGCCGATCCGCCGTTACGGGGATCTCGTTCTTCAGCGTCAGCTGATGGCCGCCGTGCGGGGTGAGGCGGCGGTCTACACGGCGGACGAGCTGCTTGAGATCATGGGTACCGTGCAGAGTGTGGACCGCGAACTAAGAGCGGCCGAGCGGAAGGCCAATCGCTATTATGTTCTCACCTATCTGGAGCGCAATCTGGCCGACGAGACGGTGCCCGCCACGGTTCTCAGAACCCTTGATCGGGGTTACCTCATCGAGACCCGCGACCTGTATGTCCGGGGACTCCTCGATTACGCCGGCGAACTTCAGCCGGGAGCCGATCTGCAGGTGCGGATCGACCGCGTCGATCCCGGCCGCAACGTCCTGGTCTACCGGGCGGCGTGAGCCTCCCGCCCTTCGCGGCGTGCCGCCCGCTGAAATGAGGTTCCGGTCAATTTGTTGTCTATGACATGTCCATGGTCGCAGCCTACGGAAGACTGAAACCTTTGAACCCCAAACGCAGTCTAAATTATTCTAGATAGCCACATATAGCGACGATTATCCGCCCACGGAGAGCGAAGATATGGCGACTAAACCAGCAATCCTCAGTTCCGAAGGGCTTTTTCCCCGGAACAGGCGGCCCGATCCGGAGCTGACTCATCTTGCCATGGGCATCCTGACCCAGGCGGTTCGCGACTTGATCAGTCCCCAGAAGAAGGTGGAGAAGGACTGGGAGACTTGGCAGAAGGACTCCCTTGATTGGTTCCTGTCCGATTCGCGTCACACGGGCAGCTTTCTCTGGGTGTGCGAGATCCTCGGCACCGAACCGGACAAACTGCGGGAATGGGTCAGGGGTTTGCGCGGGCTGGATCGAAAGGAAAGAAAGGCCACCATTCTCAGCTTGATAAGGCTAACCTATCTCCGCGGCGGCGCTTCCCTCCGCAAGTGACGGCAGAATCGTCGAGGCTTGGCGCCAAGAGCGCTTCCCGGCCTTGCTCGATTCCCGGGGGGAGATATCCGACACCGCGTCCCGCCGGAGAGCACCGCCGGTGGGTTCGGAAGGGGAGTTCGCGCCTTTCTGGAGGGGGACTGGCACGGGCGACGGAGGGCAGCCAGGACTATCCGATCACACCCATCCACGCGGTGTTCGCGAGATGGCCCGGGCGCTGAGTCGGATCGAGCCGCCGGAAACATCC
>CAYRCA010000818.1:0-1840 GCA_964422565.1 uncultured Acidobacteriota bacterium
GGCCGTGCCGAACGGTTTGGGCGACGCCGTGTGGGCCTTCGAGATCCTCGACGACATCAAGGTGGGAGGCCGACCCAGCAACGTCGTGGTGTCGCCCACGGGGCTCCAGGCCTTCGTCACCAACTTCGGGCGGGGCCGGATCGGCCACGTCGACTTCATCGACACCACCACGCACCGCATTCTGGGGGAGTTGGAGATCGGAGTCCGACCGCTGGCGGCGGCGGTTTCTCCTCTTGGAGATCAGCTTTTCGTGATCTGCTCGGGATCGAACGATCTTTACGCCATCGACGTCAACCGTCGCGAGGTGATCAAGACGATTCCCGTCGGCATGGCGCCCGATGGGATCACCATGACGCCGGACGGGCTCACGCTCTACGTGGCCAACAGCGGCACCGACGACGTTTCGGTCATCGATCTGCTGGATCTCCAGGAAATCCGCCGGGTTCGCGTGGGGAGCAAGCCCTTCTCGATGACCCTGGATCGAGAGGGACGCCTCTGGGTGGTGGAGACCGGTGACCGCGTGGTCAGCGTCTACGACCAGGACTTCAAACGGCTCCACCGCTTTCAGGCCAGAAGGAAGCCCATCGACGTGGCGCTTTCGAGAGACAATCGGTTTGCCTACGTCACCGACGAACTCGACAACCGACTGCTGGTCTTCCAGGTGCCCTGACGCCCCCCCGACCGAACGGACAGATTTGACCGGTCCGACATGTCGGACCGGTCGGACGGTGCGGGCGACGCCTTTCCCGCGGCGCCGTTGTCCCCTATTATCCCTCCCATGCGAGTTCTGCTGACTGGCGGCGCCGGATTCATCGGGTCCGCTGTGGCCGAAGGACTCCTGGGTTGCGGAGCCGATCTCGTCATCCTCGACAACTTCAACGATTTCTACGATCCGCGCGTCAAGGAGCGGAACATTCAGGAGGTTCGGCGAAAGGGAGATTTCGTTCTTTGGCGGACCGATCTCCTGGACACGGACTCCCTCCGGCGACTCTTCCGGGAGCACCACCCCGAGGCGATCATACACTTGGCGGCGTGCGCCGGCGTCCGTCCGTCGCTAAGGAATCCGGCGCTCTACGACCGGGTCAACGTGACCGGCACGGCACACCTGCTCGAGCTGGCCCGCGAGGGGTCCGTCCGAAGCTTCATTTTCGGTGGCACCTCCTCGGTATACGGCGTGAACAGTAAAGTTCCCTTCAGCGAGGAGGACCCCCTCGACCGGCTCATCTCGCCCTACGCGGTGACGAAGCGCGCCGCCGAACTCCTGTGCTACACCTACCACTACAACTATGGGCTGCCGGTCACCTGCCTTCGCTTCTTCACCGTTTACGGGCCGCGCCAACGTCCGGAGATGGCGATTCACAAGTTTACCCGCATGATCACCCGCGGCGAGCGCATCCCGGTGTACCACCAGGGTCGGTCCCGGCGGGACTACACGTACGTGGACGACGTCGTGCGGGGCGTGCTGGCCGCACTGGACCGGCCCTTCGACTTCGAGATCATTAATCTGGGGAACTCGCGGACCCTTCGTCTTCTCGACCTCATCGGCCTGATCGAGCGGGAACTGGGGCTTCGGGCCGACGTGGAACTGCTGCCGGCCCAGCCGGGGGATGTTCCCGTCACCTTCGCCGATATCTCGAAAGCCCGCCGGCTTCTCAATTACGAGCCGCAAACCCTCATCGAGGAGGGGATAGGAAGATTCGTGGGCTGGTATCGGCGCATCGGCGAAATGGTCTCACGCAAGGGTGCAAAGACGCCAAGGGATTAAGAGGAGGGGTAGCGAGGAGCGGGGAGTGAGTGTCCATGAGCGGGGCGCACCCGGAGGGACGAAAATCGCGGCGGT
>CAYRCA010000819.1:0-1838 GCA_964422565.1 uncultured Acidobacteriota bacterium
AGCGCTTCCTCGTCCACCACCGGCCCCCGCGAGGTGTTGACCAGATAGGCCGTCGGCTTCATCCGGCGCAGCGCCGCTTCGTCCACAAGATGATGGGTCTCCTCGCTCAAGGGCACGTGAAGGCTCACGAAATCCGCCGTCCCCAGGGCCTCCTCCAACGGAGCGTAGCGAATCGAGGCGGGCCTCCTCGCCAGGCCGAGACGGGCCTTGAGTTCCATCACTTCCCGAACCGCCGACACGAACTCCTCGTCTCGGACATCGTCGCAGCAGAGAACATCCAGATCGAACCCGGAGCATTTCAGCGCGAAGGCCTTGCCGATCCGCCCCGTCCCGATCACGGCGACGGTCTTGCCGGTCACTTCGTCGCCCAACAGCGGAAGCGAGGGGTGCCAGTGGCGCCACCGGTTCTCGCGCACCAGACGCTCGCTGGAGTAGAGCTTCCGGGCCGCGCAGCCCAGGATAAAAAAGGCGAACTCGGCCGTGGCGTGGGTCAGGACCTCGGCCGTGTTGGTGAACGGGATTCGGTATCGATTGGCGGCCTCCCGATCGATGTTGTCGAACCCCACGGCGTTCTGGGCGATCACCTTCAGGGTCCCCCGACCAGCCTCGAAAACCTCCTCGTCGATGGAATCGCGGAGGGTAGAGATGAGCCCGTCGATTCCCGAACGGACCCGGTTCAGGACGAGGCTCTTCGGCGGCGGTTCGAGTTCGTCGTAGACCTCCAGCTCCCACCCCCGATTCCGCACCCGCTCCAAAGCCCCCGCTCCGATGTTGCAGGTCGCGAATATTCTATATTTCATAGTGTCTTATACTTTGATTGCTCAAGTTGACGGACAAATTCAGTCCGACGGTTTCAGGCGCCCGAAGACCTCGGCCATGCGCCTAATTCCCTCTTCCAGCCGGGCCATCGAGGCGGCGTAGGAGAGTCGCAGGTAGCCTTCCCCGAAACGGCCGAACGCTGTCCCGGAGAGAACCGCCACGTCCGCCTCGTCAAGTAGCCGACGCTGAACCTCCAGCGCGGGCAGCTCGAGGGACCGAATATTGGGGAAGGCGTAGAAAGCGCCTCGGGGCAGGCGACAACCGACGCCGGGGACCGCGTTCAGCAGCGCCACGACGCGGTCACGCCGCCGTCGGAAGGTCTGCAGCATCTCGTGGGGCCTCCGCTGGTCTCCCTGCAGCGCCGCGATTCCGGCCCGCTGGGTAAAGGCGGCCGTGCAGGAATTGGAGTTGATCATGAGCTTGGTCACCTGCTCCGCCAACGCCTTCGGCATGACCCCGTAGCCGAGCCGCCATCCCGTCATGGCGTACGTCTTGGAGAAGCCGTCGAGAACGATGGTCCGTTCCCGCATCCCGGGCAGCGTGGCGATACTGACGTGGGCGCCGTCGTAGAGGATCCGGCTATAGATCTCGTCGGACAGCACGGTGATTTCCCGCTCGCGAAACGCCTCGGCCAGATAACCGAGGTCCTCCAGGGTGAGGACCGACCCGGTGGGGTTGTTTGGCGAATTGAGGATGACCATCCGCGTTCGCGGCGAGAGAGCGGCCACGAGTTCCTCCACGTCCAGGCGGAAGTCGAGTTCTTCCCGAAGCCGGATCGGGACCGGTTTGGCGCCGACGAACCGGATCATCGATTCGTAAATGGGAAAGCCGGGATTCGGGTAGATCACCTCGCTGTCGGTTTCCGCCAGCGCGAGCAGGGTGAAGAAGATGATCGGCTTGCCGCCGGGGGTGATGACCACCTCGTCCGGGTGAACCTCCAACCGACGCGTGGCGGCGATCTCCTCGGCAACGGCCTCCCGCAACTCCGGAATGCCGGCCGCCGGAACGTAGTGGTGCCA
>CAYRCA010000820.1:0-1831 GCA_964422565.1 uncultured Acidobacteriota bacterium
CCTCGCGTTTTCCAGGGTCAAATGATGGGGCGGCGAGGTCGCGCGGCTGGTGTCCCCACGCCGGCGGCGGCCCGCTGTAACTATTGTTTGACGCCGGATTCTAGCCGGAAGCATGCTGCCGGTCAAGTTGTGTTCGAGAACATCAGTGCACTTGACGCCCCAAAATCCCGCGCAGTATCTTCCCGCTCTGAAAGCGAGATGCCTGCTCATGTCAACTCCCGTTGGAAAGGAACCCCGCCGATGCCCGCCACACTCGCCGCTTTGACCGTTGTGATGTCGCTTGTCTTCTTCGCTACCGCCCAGGTGCCGGGCGACCGAGGGGTTCCCACCGGTTCCCTCGGTCGGGCCGCGACGGGAGAGGAGTTCGACTTCTATGCCTACGGACCTTACCGGGAGGGGATCCCCCGCCCCTCGGACATTCTGGGCTACGAAATAGGGCACTTTCATGCCCGGTACGGCCTCATCGAGCGCTACTTCGACGAACTGGCCCGGACCGCGCCCGAGAGAATCGTGGTTGAGCGGATCGGAGAGACCTACGAGAGGCGGCCCCTGATCCTCAGCTTCATCGGCTCGCCGGAGGTGCTCGATCGCCGGGAGGAGATCCGGCGGGCCCTGGAGCGCCTCGCCGATCCCCGCGGCACCTCCCGCGAGGAGGCTGCCCGGGTCGCCGCCGAGACTCCCATCCTGGTATGGCTGAACTACGGCACCGACGGCGAAGAGTCGGCGGCCACCGAAGCGGCGCTGCAGGTGGCCTACCAATTGGTGGCCGGGGAGAGCGAGGAGATGCGACGCTTCCGCAGCCGGGCCCTCGTCATTCTCGTCCCGGTCCACAATCCGGAAAGCCACCAGCGCTTCGTCGCCTGGTATAACGCTTTCGGAATTGGAGACGAAGATCCCAACACGCTGGAGAAGTTTCCTCCCTGGGCCATATCGAACGACAACAACCACTACCAGATCGACCTCAACCGGGACGCCCAGTCCCAAACCCAGCGGGAGAGCCAAGCCTGGGGATCCCGGATCCTGCGCTGGAAGCCGCAAGTGTTCGTCGACCACCACGGACAAACCTCGACCTACTACTTCCCACCGCCCGTCCTTCCGGTGAACCCGGATTTGCCGGCCGCCTCCTTCGAATGGATGGTGACCTTCGGCCGGGGCAACGCCCAAGCTTTCGACCGGTACGGCTGGCAGTACTGGAGCCGGGACTCCTTCGACCATTTCTACCCCGGCTACTGGGAAACGTGGCCCTCGCTGCTGGGGGCGACGGGGATGACCTACGAGACGACGGGCGGAGGACGGGAAGGGTTGCGGCAACGTCGCCCCGACGGGACTCTGCTCACGCTTCGGCTCGGGATCGCGCAGCACTTCGTGGCCTCTCTGGCGACGCTCTCGACCGCCGTGGAGCACCGCGAGGCGCGTCTGCTGGCCTTCCACGACTTCTTTCGCGGCGGGATGGAGGAGGCGGCCGGGGCCGCGGACCGGGTGGTGATCTTGGACGGGCGGAGCGATCCCCGTCGGGCCGCAGTCCTGGTCTCCCATCTGCTCCGCCACGGGATCGAGGTGCGTCGAGCCGAGGCGCCTTTTCAGATTCGGGCGACCGGACATCAGAGCGGTGACGTGGGGACCCGCAGCTTCCCGTCCGGGACCTATCTGGTTGACTTGGCCCAGCCGCAGGCCCGAATCGCCTCCACCCTGCTTCGGCCGCATCGTCCGGTGGAGGACGGCTTCCGAGACGCGCAATTCGCCCGCTGGAGTCGAAACGCCCGCCGAGGCGCGGAGGAGCCCAAGGAGAGCTACGAGTTCTACGATGTGAAGGCTTGGTCCTTTCCGGTGC
>CAYRCA010000821.1:0-1826 GCA_964422565.1 uncultured Acidobacteriota bacterium
GATATCGTATCGGAGTCGTCCTACGGCGAAACCTACCATCTGAAGCTCTCCCTCAAGGAGGTCGACGGCGAGCTTTCCGGCACCCTCAACACGCCGGAGGGGCCGACCGAGTTGCGCAACATCCAACGTCAGGACGACGAACTCACCTTTGAAGTGTGGATTGCGGGAAGCGCTTACTCCGTAAAGGCGAAAGTCGACGGCGACGAGATGACCGGCACTTGGCGGGGCGGCGGCGATACCGGAACCGTCAAGGCCAAGAAGACACAGAGTTGATTCGCGAACGTGGCCAAGTCCACCGTCGGCGCGTCCAACCGGGCGGCGCGGAAAGGACATCAGCCGCCGGGACGCTTAACGTGCGATCGAACGCAGGGTTGGGCCCACCTCCGGCGCCGGGGCGATGGGAGGCTTCCGCCACATCGACAGCTCCCGCGGAGATCGAGGCTCGGCGGAGCCTCGTGTAGCCTCGTCTTCCGTCCCTTTTCCGCTCTCCGCTCGGACCTCGACTCCTACTCCTCCTCCAGTTCGCGCCGCATCCGCTGGAACTCCGCCCGCTTTTCCGGAGCGATCGTGGGATAACTCAAGGGGAGGGTTCGCAGATTCTCGACGATGATCTCGGCCACGCAACGCCGCATGTACGGCTTATCGTCCGCCGGAATGGCGTACCAGGGGGCCCAGGGCCGCGAGGTGGCGCGAAGGGCGTCCTGGAAGGCGCGCATGTACTTGGGCCAAAAGCGACGTTCCCGGATATCCGACTCGGAGAACTTCCAGTTCTTTTCGGGCTCGTCGATGCGCGCCAAGAAGCGCCGCTTCTGCTCCTCCCTTGATATGTTGAGCCAGAACTTCAGGATGACGGTGCCGTTTCGGGCGAGGTGAAGCTCGTGGTTGGCGATCGATTCGTATCGTTCCCGCCAGAGCGCCTCGCGTTTGCGGGGCGGATAGGGCAACCGCTGATTCTCGATGAACTCCGGGTGCACCCGGACGACAAGCACCTCCTCGTAGTAGCTGCGGTTGAAGAGGCCGATGCGGCCCCGTTCCGGCAGGGACCGATGGGTGCGCCAGAGAAAGTCGTGGTCGAGCTCCTTGGGTGTGGGTTGCTTGAAGGAAAAGGACTGGGTACCGGCGGGATTGACTCCGCTCATGACGGCCCGGATGGTGCCGTCCTTTCCCGCGGCGTCGAGGGCCTGAAAGATGGCCAGGACGGCGTAGCGGTCGTCGGCGTAGAGGACCCGTTGAATCCGGTCCAGTTCGGCGACCAACCGCCTCAGTCTCCTCCGGTTCTTCCTCCGGTCGACCTCGTCATCGGGCGGTGCCGCGGGAGCCTTGGAAACCTTGAATTTGCCATCGAAAGGGACGAGGTGGGGGTGGCGAACGGCTTCGAACATATCAATCATCCTTTCCGGTCCGGGCGATCTTGGGCCGCCGGGCAACAGAGTGTGCCTGGAATGCTAACGCATTCCTGCTCAATTATTCAGCCCCCGCCGCAGGCGGGCAGGCGGCACGGGCCGACCGGAGCGGCCGGGAACGGGAGCATGCCATAGCCACGCGGCCCGACACCGGATGAGTCCAGAAAGGAGCGCACCCATGAAAAGACCGGTCGACGAATTGATCCGCATCGCCGAAGCGGGGGGCGGAATGACCCTTCACGCCAACCAGTTTCGGGTCGAGGACCTGATCGCGATCACCACCGCCGCGGCCCGACACCGGGCCCGACTGGTCGTCACGCACTCCGATATTCTGATGACCGATCAGGTGGTTGCCGTCGCCGCCGCCGGCAAGGGCTGTGTCTTCTTTGAGTGAGCGGTCATGAGCGGGGCACACCCGATTGG
>CAYRCA010000822.1:0-1822 GCA_964422565.1 uncultured Acidobacteriota bacterium
CGGAATGAGGGACTGGTGCGCCTCCTGGCCGAGTTCGACCGAATCGTCGTTGCGGGACAGGCCAAGAGCCACTGTGTGGCCTGGACCGTTGAGGACATCCTTACGGACCCGGTCCTCCGGGACCGGAAACTTCCGGAGCGGATCTATCTACTGGAGGACTGCACGTCGCCGGTGGTGGTGCCGGGAGTCGTCGACTTCACGGACGATGCCGACCGGGCTTTCCGCCGATTCGAGGAAGCCGGCGTGCGGGTGGTCCGGTCGACCGACCCGGTTGCCGCATGGCCCGGGTTCCTCCCGTGACCGACGCGGAGGTCCCCGGATCCGTTCCGAGTGAACCGCCATGAGAGAGCAGGTAGCGGGCCGCAGAGAGCAGGCGGCGGGGGTATTGTTGCCGGCCGCCGACCGCTGCCTCGTGAAGGTGGCAGGACCCAGCCATGAAACAACTGACACTCGTTCTGGTTCTGTTGATGTCCTCGGCACGAGCCGGCGACGCTCGCGCCATTGAGGCCCTATATTCGGATGCCGCCGCCCGAATCATCGAGGCCGCCATGACCAACGAGGTCGCTTGGAGGAAGCTGGCCCACCTTTGCGACCGGATCGGTCACCGGCTGAGCGGTTCCCCCCAGCTCGAGCAGGCGATCGAGTGGGCGCGGCGCGAGATGGAAAAGGACGGCCTGGACAACGTTCGAACCCTTCCCGTCGAGGTTCCCCACTGGGTGCGGGGCGAGGAGAGTGGCCGGATCGTCACTCCCGTGGAGCGGCCCCTTCACCTACTCGGTCTCGGGGGGACCATCTCCACCCCACCGGAGGGACTGCGGGCCCCGGTCGTCGTGGTGAGAAGTTTCGATGAACTCGACGAGTTGGGTCGGGACGGGGTTGAAGGCAGAGTGGTCGTATTCAACGTCCCTTTTGAGGGATACGGCCCCACCGTCCGGTACCGAACCGAGGGAGCCATTCGCTCGGCCGCACTGGGCGCGGTGGGGACCCTGGTCCGCTCGGTGACTCCGGTCAGTCTGCAGACCCCCCACACCGGAGCCATGCGCTACGACTCCCGGTTTCAAAGATTACCCGCGGCCGCCGTCACGATCGAGGACGCCGAACTCCTCCAGCGCCTTTACGACTCGGGGGACACCGTCGAGGTCGATCTCCTCCTGAGCGGCCGGACCCTTCCTCCGGCGCAGTCGGCCAATGTCGTCGGTGAGATCGTCGGCGCCGAGCTGCCCGACGAGATCGTGCTCCTGGGCGGTCATATCGACTCCTGGGACGTCGGTCAGGGCGCCCACGACAACGGGGCGGGAGTCGTCGTCTCCATGGAGGCCGCCCGGTTGCTGATCGAGTTGGGCCTCCGTCCCAGGCGAACCCTTCGGATCGTGTTGTTCACCAACGAGGAGAACGGGTTGGCCGGGTCTCGAGCTTATCGACAGTGGGTGGGGGACCGGATTCACCTCCACGCGGCCGCCGTGGAGATCGACGCGGGAGCCGAGCGCCCGATCGGGTTCGGTTTGGGCGAAAAGCCCGGGGATCCAGAGGCCACCTGCCGCGGGCTGGAGCGGGCGGAGGCCATCGGTCGTCTCCTCGATCCCATCGGGGCGGACCTGATCCGGCGGGGGGGAGGGGGTGCCGACATCTCCGCCCTGATGCGGGACGGCGTTCCGGGAATGGGCCTGCTCACCGTGGGCGAACGCTACTTTCACTGGCACCACTCCTCGGCCGACACGCTGGACAAGGTCGACCCGGGCGACCTCCGCTCCGCCGTGGCGGCCGCGGCGGTCATGGCCTACGTCCTGGCCGACATGCCCGGTCGCCTCTTCGACTGAGGGAA
>CAYRCA010000823.1:0-1816 GCA_964422565.1 uncultured Acidobacteriota bacterium
GCCGCACCGGGGATTCCGGGCCGGACTCGGCGCGGGGCGTCGTCTGCGGAGCGGACGCCGGTTCGGCGGCCGCGACAGCGACACCCGACCCATCCGTCCAGCTCTGGACCATCACCGGATAGCCGTCGTTGAGGGTTTCGACCCCCACCGTGACCACCGCCTCACCCTCCCGCACCCCTTCCAGAACCTCGACCAGATCCTCCTCTGCGAATCCGGTGGTGACCTCCCTCTTGGCCACCGTGTCGTCCTCGAGGATGACAAAGACGAAGGTCTGATCCCGCTCGCGCAGGAGCGCCCTCCTGGGGACAACGACCGCGTCGGGCCGCGTCTGTGTCGCGATATGCACGGTCCCGAACATGCCCGGGCGGAGCAGGTGCCCGTGCTGCGCCAGTTCGATCGTCACTCTGACCGTCCCGGAGGAGACATCGACGGTCGGGCTGATCATCTTGATCCGCCCCTCAAACGCCCGGTCGGGGTAGGTCTCGACCCGGACCCGCGAGGGTTGGCCTACGCGCAGGTCGGGAAGGGCCCGCTCCGGCACGAATATGCGCGCCCACAGCGGAGGGAACTCCTGGATGGCGTAAAGAGCCTCGCCCACGTTGACCCGGGTGCCGACGTCCACCATCCGCTCCGTGATCACCCCGGTGATTGGCGAGGCGACCGTCGTATACTCCAGCTGCATGCGGGCGGCCTCCAGGCGCGACGTGGCCCCCTCGAGCTGTTGCTGGGCGTTGTCGAGGGCAAGAGCGTCAGTCTGATCCATCAGGGCCGCCTGGTCGAACTCCTCTCGGCTGGTCAACCTCTGTTCGAACAGGGAAAGGGCCCGTTGAAAACTGTGGCTTGAGAGTTGCGCCTTCACCTCGGCCTGCCGCACCGCCAACCGTGCCTGCTCGACTGCGATCTGGGCCTGCTCGAATTCGTTCCGAATCTCCCGGTCGTCGAGCCGGGCGAGTGTCTGCCCCTCCCGCACCGAGTCCCCCTCCTCGACGAGAAGCTCCGAGACGAGGGTGTTGAGCCTCGAATAGACCGTGACGTGACGGACCGCCTCCAGGGTCGTGTTGGCGACCACATAGGTGGAGACCTGCCGTCGCGACACCCGGTGGGCCCGCACGCTGAGCGCCCTCTCCTCGGCTCTCTGGATACCCGCCGCTGGTCGCTGTCCCCGAACGGCGCCGATCTCCGAGGCGGACTCGCCCGAGGAGCAGGCCGCCCCCCACAGAAGCGTTAAGCTGACTGCCGCCAATGAACCCTTATTCACGATTCCTCCCAGCCGCCTCCCGCCAGATCCTGACTGGCGCCTTGCCGTTACTTTCCTTATACTATTGGGCATTGTCACGCGTCCGTTCAGCATTCCCGCGCATCTGGTCACAATTACTCATCTAGTCTGAAACGGGAACGCCGCCACCGCCTATGTCACTGGAACCGTCCGATGCTCGGCAGTGGGATCGACCGGGGGAAGTCCACCGATCCTCACGCAGTATATACGCGGGGATTCCGCCGGGATTTCAGGCCCGCCCTTATTTTTGTGAAGGATTGATGTTAGAATCGCACGGATTCGCGACTTGGAGGTAAAACATTGAGCGTTGGCGTTGACTATGTCGAGAAGGTCTACAATCGCTACTCTCGCTTCTACGATCTGATCTTCGGCCCGGTCTTCGACAGCGGCCGAGAGATGGCGCCGACGCTCCTGGAGTTACGGCCCGGCATGGAGTTGCTGGAAGTCGGAGTGGGGACCGGCCTGTCCCTGCCGGTCCTTCCCCGCACCATCCGGGGCACAGGGATCGACCTGTCCGAGAAGATGCTGGAGGTGGCCTCC
>CAYRCA010000824.1:0-1808 GCA_964422565.1 uncultured Acidobacteriota bacterium
GAGCCAGCGCACGTCGGCCGCGATCGACTCGACATACTCGATCTCCTCCTTCGACGGGTTGGTGTCGTCCAACCGCAGGTTGCAGCGTCCCTCGTATTCCCGGGCGATACCGAAATTCAGGCAGATCGACTTGGCGTGGCCGATGTGAAGATACCCGTTCGGTTCCGGCGGAAAGCGGGTGTGCATCCTGCCGCCGTATTTGCCGGTCCGGTTGTCCTCGTCGATGATCGTCCGGATAAAATCCCGCGTGGGGCCGCTTTCTTTCGGTGACATGATGTGGTTCCGCAAACCTCCCTGTGCCGGGCCGTTTTCCCGGACCCAATTCTTAAGTTTATCCGACCGTGCGGACGGTGTCTCTCTTCGGGCGCCCGGCACCCTTCGAGCACCAGTTTCGGAGTCTTAGTGGTTTCGCGACCCTTGGTGGATCGATTCCGGCATCCCATCAAGGTCGAATGTCAGGGTTCTTCCATAACCTTCCCCATTAGAGTTCTTGAATGGAGTGGGAGGAGCCTTGCGCAAACTCGTGGTTGCCAACTTCAAGGGAGGGGTCGGCAAAACCACTCTGGCCGTCAACTTGGGCGTCGCCTTGAGCCGTCGCTTCGGGCGTCGCGTGCTTCTCGTCGACACCGACCCCAGCGCAAACATCACCGCTCACCTTCGAGTCAAGCCGGAGCGGACTCTCTACCACCTGATCATGGAGGAGGCTCCCCTCGACGACGTCCTGCTTCCCGTCGACGGATTCGAGGACTTCTTTCTGATTCCCTCGTCGCGCGCCACTCAGGCGGCGGAGTTTCAACTCTCCTCCCAAGTGGGAAGAGAGCGGATCCTGGAGAAGCGACTCAGAGGTCTGAAGGGCTTCGACTATGTCATCTTCGACACTCCGCCCTCCGTCTCGGTAATGGCGCAGAACGCCTTCGTCTGCGCCGGGTTTACTTTGATTCCAGTCTCCATGGACCCGATGAGCCTACTGGGGGCTTCGACCACCATCGGCCTGTTGCGGGAGATTGAGAGGGGCTTGGACGTGGGGTGTGCGATCCTGGGGATCGTGCCTACCTTTGTGGATTCGAGGCTGGTCATCACACGGGTCGTGATGGAGGCGATCGAAAGCCGCTTCGAGGGCATTCGGGTCCTGCCCGGGATCCGTTCCGACACCGGGGTGCGGCAGGCCATTGCCTCGCAGGTCCCCGTCGTCGAATACAATCCAAAATCCAGAGCGGCCGCCGATTTCGTGGCGGTGGCGGGCGCGCTGGAAGAACTGACGATCTGGTGAAGGGAAAGAATGTGAAGAGGATCGAACTCTCCGAGGACTTTTTCGCAGACCCGGCATCGCCGAATGTCGGCGGGTCGGGGGCCGGATCACGCCGCGCGGTGGAACGACGGGCCGTTCAGATCATCTTGGGCAAGTCCCGCCGGAGCGCGTCGGGAAGAACGGCCCCGCCCCGGCGTCTCGGCCGGCGGCGGGGCCTGTTGCCGCTGATGGAGCTGCCGTTTCAGCTGACAGGGAGCATGATCGTCGTCTTGGTTCACATGTTCAGGGCCGCGTTGCCCACATTCAACGGGCGCCCCGGACGGCACCATCACCGTTAGTTCCCCGGGGCGCCGATCTCGCTCCATCCGACTATGGTAAACGTCACCCGAGTCCGGAAAAGAATTTCAGCATGAGTGCGCTTATTGCGATTCGGACATCGGATAGACGGGGAGTGTCAGATTGTCCGACAGAGTAAAGGAGAATTTGGTTTCAGGACCAAAGTTGACCTCGTCTCCCTTCGTCACCAGCACGTACCCGGTTCCGGCCCCGCCTCCCACAC
>CAYRCA010000825.1:0-1794 GCA_964422565.1 uncultured Acidobacteriota bacterium
ACGGGGTCAAGCTGGGCCGGCCGCTCGACTTCTACGCCGCCGAGCCGGCGGACCAGATGTTCGAGCTTCTCGACTTCTGGCCGGAGCCGGGCACCTACACCCTGCGGCTCACGTGCGTGGGCAAGAACGCGCGGAGCACGGGCACGAGTTGCACCGTCGAGTCCGTGCGGCTCCTCGAGCGGCGGCCGCGGGTGGCGGCTATGGGGCACGATAAAGACAAGGATTGGCGGAAAGATCCCAAACTGTATCGGTAAATAAAGCAACGCTTCGTAGTCCTCAAAACGACAGCCCCGGGCACGTCGTAATGAGGGCAACCCTTCTCCGCCCGCAGGCGTCTTTTTAAGCGGCTGCGCAGGATGATCCGGTCAGGTCGGGTCAAGCCGGCCGCGGCGGGAGGGTTCTCATGTTTAAGAATTATTTCGCATCCGCGATCCGGCTCCTCAGGAAGCAAAAAAGCCACGCCGCGATAAGCGTTTTCAGCCTGGTTGTCGGGATGACCTGCTTCATCCTGCTGGCGCTGTTCGCCCGCTTCGAGCTCAGCTACGACGCCTTTCACGAAAACGCCGACCGGATCTACCGGATCGGTCAGACCGTGCCCGATTGGAGCATGGGCGGCACCAACCGCTTCTCCTCCACGTCCGGAGCCCTGGCCCCGGCCCTGAAGCGGGAATTCCCAGAGGTGGAGCTTGCCTCCCGGGTCTACAGCACCGATGCGCCTTTGGTCTATAACCGGAACGGCTACAAAGCGCTGGGCCTTTATGCCGACCAGGATTTCCTGGGCATGTTCTCCTACCCCCTGATCGGCGGCGACTCCCGGACGGCCCTGCGGGATCCCTTCACCGTCGTGCTGTCCGAAACCCTGGCCGGATCGATCTTCGGCCGCGAAGATCCCCTGGGCAAAATCCTCCTCCACCAGAACGGGCGCGAGTACCGGGTGACCGGAGTCATGAAGGACGTTCCCCGCGCCACCCATCTGCCCTTCGACTATCTTTTATCCTTCACCACGATGTACTCCATCCGCAACGACATCGACACCTCCTGGAGCATCCTCAACTACGGCAGCTATGTCCAGATCAAGAAAGGCGCGCCGGCCGCGGCTTTCGAAGCCAAGCTGAAGGGGCTTATCGACAAGTATCATCCGGCCCGCGACAAGAAGCGGAGCTATTTTCTCATCCCGCTGCGGACCATGCATTTTGCGACCGACGTCCACATGTCCGACGCCAAGCCGGTCGAAAAGAAGAACATCTTTCTGCTCCTGGCGATCGCCGCTCTCATCCTGATCATCGCCTGCGCCAACTACATCAACCTGGCCACGGCCCGGGCATCCGCTCGGGCCAAAGAGGTGGGGGTGCGCAAGACGTTCGGGGCCGACCGAGGCCGGCTGACCAGGCAATTTCTGGGCGAGTCCGTGCTGCTCGCCCTGGCCAGCCTGGCGCTCTCGCTGGCCTTGGTCGGAGTGCTGCGGCCCGCCTTCAACCATCTGACCGGAGTCGACTTCCCCGCCGGGATTCTGACCAGGCCGACGACCCTGCTGGGGGTTCTGGGCTTGGGTCTCCTCGTCGGCTTCCTGGCGGGCGTTTATCCCGCGCTGGTGTTGTCGTCGCTCCAGCCGGCCCACAGCCTCAAGCCGGCGGCGGGAGCGGTAGCCTCGGGGCGGCGGATGGTCTTGCGCAACGGCTTGGTCATCTTCCAGTTCTTCGCCACCATCGTCTTGATCGTGACGGCGCTGGTCATCCACAAGCAGCTCAAATTCATCAAGCAGTCCGACATCGGGTACCGGCGCGACAACGTCCT
>CAYRCA010000826.1:0-1792 GCA_964422565.1 uncultured Acidobacteriota bacterium
TCCTCCACCGAGATGTCCGCGTTTTCCACGATGATGCCTCGCGGATGGCTTCCCCCCAGACTCTTCATTCCGATGACGCCCACGCCGTCCTCCAAACATACGGGAACCACTTCGTTACGGAAGCTCCGGTAGTGAGCGTCCATAACGTTGATGGGCATTTGGGCCGCGTCCCAGTCGAAGGGTTTTCGCAACATTTTCAGATGGATACCGGGAAGCTTGTGCCCCGTGAATCCAATGTAGCGAACCTTTCCCTGCTCACGCGCCTCCAGGGCGGCGCGAATGCCCCCTTTCTCGAAGATCCAATCCGGATCGTTGTCGTAGATGATCTCGTGGAACTGCCAGAGGTCGACGTAATCGGTCCGAAGCCGGCGAAGGCTGTCCTCGAGATTGCGGAGGGAGCCCTCGTAGTCCCGTTCGCAGTTCTTCGTCATGAGGAAGCATTTCTCCCGCCTTCTCCCGGTGGCGAGCGCCTTTCCCATCACCTCCTCGCTGCCTCCGCCGTGATAATCCCAGGAATTGTCGAAAAACGTCAGGCCCTGATCCAGAGAGGCGTGCATCATGCGGATCGCCTCCGCCTCCTCGACGGCACCGATGTGCCATCCCCCGAGGCAAAGGATCGAGACCCTTTCCCCGGTTCGCCCGAGGGGGCGGGTAGGCACCCCACCCGTGGGCTCCGTTGCACCGACGATACGGGCGCCGAGCGCCGAGGCCGCCGCGGCGGTCATTGCCGTGCCGAGAAACCGCCTTCGCGTACTCTTAGAACCGGTCATCATCTCTCCGTATGCCTCCCATGGATTTGACCCCAGCTTAGGGCATCGGCTCGAAATTGTCGACCCGCCCGGTCCGGAGCATTCGTTGGACCCGCCTTCCGGGGTTGCGTCCCAGACGGCTATCGATCCCCCCGCCGCAGAGACTCTTCCCGCGCCGCGAGGAACTCCGTCCCCGGTCTCCACACCGGCATTTCGTCGGCGTTCGCCACCCGCAGGCCCAGCAGGAAAAGGAATCGGAGATCCTCGACCAGGCCGGTCAGGTCCCAATAGTCCTTCACCGTGTCCGACGGGCGATGGTAGTCTTCGGCGGTGTATTTCGCCCTCATTTCCTCTCCCCAGGCCGGCGCCCGACCGAGGAACTCGATTCCCTCGTCCGGATAGAAGGCCGGCACCCCGTGTCTGGCGAAGCTGAAGTGGTCGGAACGGTAAAAGTATCCCTTCTCGGGCTCGGGATCGGGCCGCAGGGTGCGGCCGAGCTCGCCGGCCACCTCCGCCGCCACGTCGTCCAGGGTCGTCTGACCCATCCCGACGACGACCAAGTCCCGCGTCGGGCCCAGGACGTTCATGCTGTCCAGATTGATGGCGGCGGCGGTGCGGTGCAGAGGGTACAGCGGGTTCTCGGCATAATGGCGGGAACCGAGCAAACCCTGCTCCTCGGCGGTAACGGCCAGAAAGAGCATCGATCGACGGGGCGGCGTTTCGAGTCCCCGGAAAGCCCGAGCCAGCTCGAGCAAGGCGGCGGTGCCCGAGGCGTTGTCCTTCGCTCCGTTGTAGATCAGCACCTCTCCGTCCTCCTCGACTTTGCCCAGATGATCCCAGTGGGCGCAGAACACCACGTACTCGTCCCGGAGGGTGGGATCGCTTCCCGCAAGCCGGGCGATCACGTTTTGGGAGTCCACCGTGCGAAGTTCGTTCCGCAGGATCAGCCGAGCCCGAACCCCGAGAGCAACGGGCTCGAAGTCGCGGCGCGCGGGGGCTGCCTTCAACTCGTCGAGATCATGCCCCGCCAGACGGAGAAGCTC
>CAYRCA010000827.1:0-1775 GCA_964422565.1 uncultured Acidobacteriota bacterium
GGTAGATCGCGTTCAAAGGCGCCATCTCCCGAACCGTGCGGTAGAAGCGGACTCCCGAAACCCGCATCCCCTCCTGCCGGTCCAGGATCTCGCCGCCGATGAAGGGTTCGACCACCCGCACCTTTCCGAAGGAGGCCCAGATGTAGGGCAACAGGCCCAGAACCAGGGCGCCCACAAGGAGGAGGGTCGCCGGAATCGGGTTCCAGATTCCCACCATCTCAACGGCTTCGGCCAGCGAGGGAAAGATGAGGAGCCCCAGGGGAACCTGCAGGGCGAACACGCCGAACACGACGCAGAGCAGCGCGAGCAGGGCCGGGGGCAGCCACATGGAGGCGCCCACCTCGGCACGCTCCCCGGTTCGAGCCGGCGCCTCGTGCGCCTGTCCCAGGAAGACCGCATGCAGGAGCTTGGCGAAACTGGCCAGCGTCAGGGCGGTGCCGAACATGGCGGCCAGCAGCCACACGACCCAGAGCGATCCCCCCTGCCTTCCGCTTTCGATGATTCCCTGGTAGACGAGCCACTTGGAGACGAATCCGTTAAGCGGGGGCAGTCCGGAGATGGCGATAGCCGCAATCAGGAAACTCCCAAAGGTAAGGGGCATCCGGGGAGCGAGTCCCCCCAAGCGGTCCAGGTCGCTGGTGCCCGTGCGGGATTCCACGTTTCCACCGCACAGGAACAGGCCCGATTTGTAGATGGCGTTGTTCACCATATGGAAGAGCCCGCCGGCGACCCCGAGCGGATTGCCCGTGCCCAGCCCGAGGACCATGTACCCCACCTGGCTCACCGCGTGGTAACCCAGCAGCCGCCGCAGATCGTGCTGGACCAGAGCCATCATGACCGCCGCGATGATGGTAAAACTCCCCACCGCCATCAGGAGGAGGTTCATGGCCGGCGTCATCTCGAACATCTCCAAAATGAGGCGGGCCAGCAGATAGATGCCCAGCAGCTTGTCCAGGGAGGCCGGCAGGTAGGCGGTCACCGGAATGGGCGCGTCCTCGGCGGTGTCGGGAACCCAGGTGTGGAAGGGCATGGCGCCGGCCTTGGCCAGCGCGGCCGACGCCAGGCAGAGAAAAGCGACCACCCCGGTCCACTCCGTCAGCCCCACCCGCACCGACGACATGGCCAGTTCCGTCATCTCAACCCCGGGCGTCATGCGCCACAGCAGGGCGAATCCGAGCAGCATCAGAGCGTCGGTTGCGCCGATGACGACGAAAGCCTTCTTGGCCGTCAGCGAGGCCCTCTCCCCGCGGCCCTGGACGATCAGGAGGTAAAGGAGAAGCCCCAGAAAACCCCAAAGAATGACGAAGAGGAGGAGGTTGTCGGCGAACAGGGCGGCCAGGGCGACGACGAACGTGAGAAGGACATAGGCGTAGTAACGGCCGAGACCTTGTCTTCCCCGCATGTAGCCGATCGAGTAGACGACGATCAGAAGGGTGAAGAGCGCCGCGAAACCGCCCACGAAAGCCGACAGGAGGTCGTACCGGAAGAACCCGTCCGTCATGGGATGCCCATCTCCTTCCTCAGTCGTTCGGTCTTTTCCCTCGAAAGCCGGATCAGTTCGGCCCCGCTCATCCGCCGCCGGCCCTTCGGGTCGCGAACCGCCATCCTTTCGGTGCAGCAGTAGCAGGGGTCGATGGCGGCCAGGATGATGGTGGCGTCGGCCAAGGTGGCGCCCTTGACGGTGGCCCGGAAGGTCGGCAGGTTCATGAACGTGGGCGCCCGCACCTTGTGCCGGACGGGGCGGTTGGTCCCGTCGGTGCGCACGTAGTGGAAGG
>CAYRCA010000828.1:0-1770 GCA_964422565.1 uncultured Acidobacteriota bacterium
GAGGCGATCCGGGGGGACGGGGCCGACTACCGGGTGTTGCGCGCCGGCGGCGTAGGGCAGGCGGCGGTCGTCATTTCCACCATGCGACGGTACCGGGACCACAAGGCGATCATGAAGGTGGCCGGGAACAGTCCGGTCATTTGCCGGGTCTTCGAGGAGGAGGACGGCGACCGTCTGCGTCAGAAGGGGGCCATTCCGGTGCTCTACTCCTACCCGGCCGCCGACGAGTTCCTCCGCTGGTTCGACCGCGCCATGCGGGCCCCGTCGCCGTAGCCGGCGCCACCGTCTCCCTTAAACGGAACCATCAAGTGGCGGGACCCGCGGGCACGCGCCGCAGCCCCGCAGTTCACGTACCCCTGCCGTCGCAAACTCTCGTCGTTTCTCTTGCCCGGCCACGGCCACCCGGGTCAATCCGGCTCCGCGCCGGCTTCCAGTCCGCGTTTTCGCCGGGCGGCGTGATCTTCGCAAAGCAAATACTCGGTCGTGAGCGCCACTGCCCACTCGGCTTGGTTGGCGCACTCCTCGCTCTCCCCGAACAGGTCAACGAACTCGCATGGTTGCTTCCCCCCGCGGATGGGGCGCAGTTCGCTTGAGCCCAAACCGGCCTCCTCGGCAAAGACGAGCGCGTCCGGCTCCAGCTCAGGGTTGTTCTTGGCGTGGTGCCCGCACAGGTGCTCGCTGACGAAAGTCACTGTGACAACGAACCGCGGGGGCTCCGCACAGGTAAATCCCGGATCGGCGAGTTCTTCATCCGGGACCGATTCCAGATCGTCGTCGTCGTCCCGCCACTCGCAGACATCGTCCGGCTCGGGATCCCAGCCCTCAAACTCCATTCTATCCTCGCGGCAATGCTCACACATCCATCCCTGCTCCCTTCCACGCGCTTGCTCGGGACTCCGCGATCAAGTGAGATACCGACGCCCCACGAACCGATCGGAAGCCGGGAACCGAATCCGTCCCCCGGGCCCGGCCCGCACGCTCTCGTGCCCTCCACATTTTCGGCCATGCCCGCCACCATGGCGGACTCCCGTGTGCCCGGCCTCGGTAGTATCCCAGTTTTCGCACGTCCACGGGAGACACCAGATTGCGAGCGGCACATCGGGTTTCCGCGAGTGTCGGAACTGCCGGCGGCGCATTGGGTTCAAGAAATGGCTTCCCGCTCCCCCGTCTCCGCGTCCGGGCGCCGGCCGCGCCGGCCCCAACCGGTTGCAAATCCGCCCCGGAATGTTAAAAGGGAGCCGAGCATGGGTGGCATCGAGGGATACGACGACTTCGACGGATTGGGTCTGGCCGACTTGGTGCGCCGTCGCGAGGTATCGGTCTCCGAGCTCTGCGACGAGGCCATCCGGCGGATCGAACGCGTCAATCCGCGGCTGAACGCCGTGGTGACGCGATGCTACGAACCGGCTCGCGCCGCCATCCGACGGGGTCTGCCGGCGGGGCCTTTCCACGGGGTACCCTTCCTGTTGAAGGATCTGGTCGAGGTCATGGCGGGGGTTCGCCTCACCATGGGATGCAGGGGCTATCGCGATTACCTTCCCGACTTCGAGAGTGAAATGGTGACGCGATTTCGAAGCGGCGGCCTGGTGATCCTCGGTAAGACCAATGTCCCCGAGTTCGGCATCGCCGGCGTGACGGAGTCCGAGCTTCACGGCCCTTGCCGAAACCCCTGGAACCTCGAGCGAACCACGGGCGGGTCCAGCGGAGGCTCGGCCACCGCCGTCGCCGCGGGGATTGTGCCTCTCGCCTCGGGGAACGACGGGGGGGGCT
>CAYRCA010000829.1:0-1770 GCA_964422565.1 uncultured Acidobacteriota bacterium
CGGTTGAAGAACTCCACGAACAGAATGCCGCCCCCGAACGATACAAGCGCCCAAATCCCCAGCAGGACGGCGATGAGACGTTCGTTGGCGCGCCAGTAACGTTCGAGTTCGGTCTCATGGTTATTGTCCGACACGGTGCGTACTCCACCGGCTTCGACTCGGGTGGAGACACCCGATGCCCTATGGATTCTTCGACAAGGGATAGATTTTGGAGGGAAGTTTAGTCCAGCCGGGGCCGGAAGGGCAAGGCCGATGGGCTACCGACAGACCGATGGGCAACGCCGGCAACGACCCCCGGGACTGAGCCCGGGGCTCGAACGCCTGGAAGCGCGAACCAAGCGGTCGGAAATCACCCGGCATGGAACCGAGTCGCCCCCGCGGCGCCGAGTCTTCAGACGATTCAACGGTTCCTTGAGGTGTTGCCTTTTCGCTCTTGCCCCAACTCGGAGAGGCGGAACCGCCGGTGGCGCGTGGGATGCCAGTCCTCGTCCCCGTCTCGCGTCTTCGGCCGGACCGAACCCGACGACAGCCGACACCTCAAGACGCGCAAGAAGTGAAACCGGCCAGCCCGTCGGATGCACCTTCGCGGCCGTCTTCAAACATCCAGCCCCCCCAATCCCCGCAGAAGGTCGACTGCCGCCTCGGCCAGGAGTTCCCCGCCCCCCGGGGTGATCCTTGAGTTGACCGTTTCGTAACTGCCCTCGTCGAAGGCCTTGCGCGTCGGGAAATAGCCCGGCGAATCCTGGCACAGCTCCACGACCAGGGTGACCGGAAAGGGACTGGCCTCTTTGATCGCCAGTCCCAGCTCCACAAACACTTCGCCCGGCAAACCCACCAGCGCCGCCTCCGGCCCCAGCCGCAAGACCTGCACCTCCAGGGGGAGATGGGTTCCGCCCCGCCGTTCCACCGCCAGGATGTTGACCGCCCTCACCTGCTCCAGAAACGGCAGTTCGCCGCCGCCCACTTGTTCCAGGGCCTCCCGCGCCCAGGAGCGCTCCTCCGGCGTGAACCGCCGCATCGACGCCGAGACGATTTCACGCCGCATCGCCAAATCGGGACGTTCCACGCCGCGCAGGGAGTCCGTCTTCTCATTCACCGTCTCCCCCAGCGTTCGCCCGATGTACTCGGTCTCCAGCCGAACCGTCCCGGTGACGTCGATATGGTTGATATCGCCGCAGGCGCCGGTTCCGAACAGTAGGACGAACTCTCCGCCCTGCTCCGCCCCCAACGCGCGCTCGAGGTGGAACGGGTAATCCGCCGCGAACTCGGTTCCCCCCACCGTGTCCAAGTGCAGCGCGAAATTGACCACCCCGGCGATCGCACCGCCGCTTTCGGCGTCGCGGAAGAACAGGATCCCCACCTCGGGATCGATCGGTCCCGCCGGACGAACGATGTCCGGATTCCCCACCCCCGGATTGAAGCGCACGGTTCCGTCTCTCATGTGAAACCGGCGGTTGAAGGACAGTCCCTCCTGCCGCGCCCCGCCGACCTCGAGGCGCACCGGCCTCAACCGACCCCGAGCCTCGGAGATGGCCCCGGCGATCCGCTCCACCAATTCGCCGGGGTAATCCACCGTTTCGAAGGGATCCTCCCCCCGTTCGGCCAGGGCGGCGGCGTGAAAGTGATCCCGCAGGACGCCATGGTAGAGCGGACCCGTGTGAGTATGCGTGGCGCTCAACAGGATATTCTCCCAGGGGATTCCGCTCCGTTCGGCTGCCGTTCGCCGCGCCCGGGAGGAGACATCCACAGACAACCCGATCAGATCGCAAC
>CAYRCA010000830.1:0-1754 GCA_964422565.1 uncultured Acidobacteriota bacterium
TGTCGTCGGCGCGCACCAGGTTGGCCTTGCCGAAAGTTCGATCCTGCCAAGCCAGCTCGCCGGTTTCGAGGTCGATGGCGGCCAGAAAAGCGGGCCCGAAGTCGCCGCTCGATCCGATGACCCGGTCCCCGATGCGGATGGCGTTGCCGATGTGAATCCGCATCCGATTGGTGTGCCACAGTTCCGTCGCGGCCGTTTCTCCCCCCGATCGGGTCAGGCGCAGCAGTCGGCTCCCGCCGCCGTAGGCGGAGGAGCAGAAAAGGAGATTGTCCTCGCCCCACACCGGCGTGCTGATGTTGAGGCCGAACTGAGCGGGGTGGCTCCGTCTCCAGAGTATCTCGCCTCCCTGGGGATTCGCGCCCACGATCTCGTCCGCCGTGAAGGCGACGAGCTGGTCCTGCCCGTCCACCTCGATCAGCAGCGGCGAAGAGGGAGAGACGGTCACGTCTCCGCCGCTCCAGGCGACGCTTCCATCGTCCTGACGAAACGCCATGAACGCCCGTCCCGGAGCGCCCACGGGGAGGACGACCGTATTCCCGTACGCGATGGGGCTGGAGGCGTAGCCGCGACGCTGGACGGGGGCGTCGAATTCCTCCATCAGGTCCCGCTCCCACACGACCCGGCCCGTCTCCTTGTCCAGACAGTGCAGGCGGGCCAGGATGCCGATGGTGAAGACGTACCGACCTTGCACGAGGGGGGTGGTGTGGGGACCGGGTCCGTGCTCCAGAGACATGCGCGGGTGGGCCGGGGCGTCGTAACGGTGCTCCCACAGGGTTTCGCCGGTTTCGGCGTCGAGCGCCGCCACGACCTCCCGGTCGACGCCTCCCCTTCGTTTCCTGTACATCGTGTAGAGGCGCCCGTCCTCGACGGCGATGCCCGAGTAGCCTTCGCCCAGGGGCCTGCTCCAGAGGCGGGGCGGTCCGCCGGCGGGCCAGGACTCGGCCAGGTCCGGGGATTCGACGGTGAAATCGCGGTGAGGGCCTCCCCACTGGGGCCAATCGGACGGCTCGGCCCCGAAGGCCGCGCCCGCGGCCAGACAGAGGAAGACCGGGAAAGCCCGGACGACGCCCCGGGGCGTGAACCCGAAGGCCCGCTTGGACGGTTGAACGTTGGTCGGGGCCGGAAAGGCGTCCGAGATGGGTGGAGTACTTTGAGTTCCGTTTTGCGTCGACATGCGTCCTCCGATTGAGGGAAGAAGGCGGCGGGGGGCGCCCGCAATCGAACCTTCCTTGTGTCCAGGGTGACTCGGCCGGGCCGAGTGTCTCCAAGGTTGAGGATAGGCTGACACGGCAGGGCGCGCTTTGTCCAGTCGGCGGCGCCAAACACGCCAAACACCGGCGGATCGGTCATCCGGGGCTCCTCAACCGAAAGGACGGGTCCGCCGGTGGAGGAAGGAACGGCCGAATTGCCGGGTCCGCCGGGTTCGGTTAGCTTGAGGGGATGCGTTCCCTGGATGCGCGATGGTGGTGGGAGGCGGCGCTTGACGACTGGCGGGCTTTCGAGGTTCTTCGCCGGGAGGAGAACTATCCTCCGGCCGTTTTCCATCTGCAACAGGCGGCGGAAAAGGCGCTGAAAGCGCTCTGCTACAGCCGGGGCTTGCCGGCCTTTACCCACAGTACCGTGGAACCGCTGCGAAGACTGGGTGATTTGGGGATATCCGTCGAGGAGAAGCTGTCGGCCGCCGCCCGGAGGCTCGATCCTTTCCGCGGCCTGCGTCCGTGGGAGCGGATGGAACCGGTGTTGGAGTGCTGGGA
>CAYRCA010000831.1:0-1746 GCA_964422565.1 uncultured Acidobacteriota bacterium
TGGCGAAGGCGTCCGAGTTTCGGGACGACGAGACAGGCAACCACGTCGTCCGCGTCGCGCTTTTCTCGAGGCTTCTGGCGGAAGGCTTGGGTATGGGCCACGAGTTCTTGGAGTTGATCTTCCTGACCAGTCCGTTGCACGACATCGGCAAGTTGGGCGTGCCCGATTCGATCCTTCTGAAGGAGGACCGGCTGAGCCGGCGGGAGCGCCAGTTGATGGAGGCTCATTGCGTGATGGGGTCGGAGATACTCTCCCGGGCGCCCAAGGCGATCTTGGCTTCCGCGCAGTACGTCGGCGAAGCGCTCTTTGCCCCTCCCGGGGAGACGGCAAACAACCCGCTGCTTCAGATGGCTTCCTCGATCGCGCTGGGACACCACGAGCGCTGGGATGGGTCGGGCTACCCGAGACATCTGGTGGGCGAGGAGATCCCTCTGGAATGTCGTATCGTGGCGGTGGCGGATGTCTTCGACGCGCTGACCTCCTGGCGCCCCTACAAGCCTCCCGTCGCCGAGGAGGACGCGGCGCGGATCATCATCGAAGGAGCGGGCGGCCATTTCGACCCCGATCTTATCGACGTTTTCGGGCGGTGCAGCGGGCGACTTCTCGAGGTGCGAAGGCAGTTCAACGACAGGGAAACATTCCCGTAGGGCGCGGTTCGGCCGCCGGCCGGTCCGTGCTTTCCGTGTCTCCCTCCGCCTCGATGCACCGATTGCACTGAGTTTGGATTGAGGCCCCGGCACGCGGGAGATCCACTCGCTAAGATCCGTGCAATCCGTGGCTTGAGAATTCACTCGACGACGGGTGGTATACTGGCCGCGGGTGGATTCGTCGCATCATCCGTTCCGCCCTCCAGAGTCCTGCTGATCCACCGAGTAGCCTCGCGGGAGAGACAGCGCCAACAGCAAACGCACAGGAGTCGGTCCAATGATTGTCACCACAAAGGAACTCTTCAAGCACGCCTACGGCAAGTACGCCATCGGGGCGTATAACATCAACAATCTGGAACAGACCATGGGGCTATTCCGGGGCGCCGTTGAAAGTAATGCCCCATTCATCGTTCAGATCTCCAAGGGAGCGCGATCGTACACCGACAAACGCATGCTCGAGGCCCTGCTCCGAACCGCCGATGAGATTTTCCCGGAGGCGGTTTTTGCTGTCCATCTCGACCATGGCGATGAGGAGACCTGCTACGAGTGTGTCGACAGCGGTTTCTACAGCTCGGTCATGATCGACGCCAGCCACGAGCCCCTGGACAAGAATATCGAGATCACCAGGCGCGTGGTCGACCACGCCCACGCGCGCGGGGTGGTGGTGGAGGCCGAACTGGGCATGCTCGGAGGGGTTGAGGAGCATGTTTCCGTGGCCGAGTCGGACGCTCGGCTCACCGATCCCGACGAGGCCGAGGTGTTCGTTCGCGAGACGAATGTTGACAGTCTGGCCTGCGCCATCGGCACGAGCCACGGCGCCTACAAGTTTTCCGGCAGCCAATCGCTGCATTTCGGGGTCCTTGAGGCGATTCAGCGGAAGCTCCCGGGTCTGCCACTGGTGATGCACGGATCCAGCTCGGTGCCCCAGGAGGAGGTGGAGCGGATCAACGCGGCCGGGGGGCGGTTGAAGGGGGCCAAGGGAGTGGACGAAACGCAGTTCCCTCGAGCCGCAAAGCTCGGCGTTACCAAGGTCAACATCGACACCGACGGGCGGCTTGTGTGGTGCCGCGTTCACCGGGAGCATTTCCGCGATCACCCG
>CAYRCA010000832.1:0-1744 GCA_964422565.1 uncultured Acidobacteriota bacterium
CCGCAACGTCGCGATAGAAGACGATGAGGGCACGTTCCGGCTGAACGGCGGGTTTGTAGAGATTGCCCGCCACCCCGCGCTCGACGAGCTCCAGTCGTTCACGTTGGACGCCACGATCACGCCGGACCAGGTGGGCGGCGAGCGCCGCAACATCGTGGAATCCGACCAGCCGCCGGTCGTCCTCTACATGGACGAGGACGGAAGGCTCGTCGGCGAAGTGCACACGAGCGCGGGCTGGACGTCCGTGGACAGCGGAAACGAGCGGATCAGTCCGGGACAGAAGGTCCACATCCAGATGACGCGCGACAACCGTGGCAGAACCGCGCTCATGATCAACGACAAGAAGGTCGGAAGCAAGGTGATGGCGGGCAAGCTCATTGGCGTGGGGGAATCAGGGTTCCGGATCGGAAGCGGGACGGACGGCCAACGGTTTCCTTTCGCGGGTCGGTTTTCGAGCTTCGACGTCCGCAACGGGGTCGTCTCGGCCACTGCAATGCAGAAGCTGCATACCGAGGCCCTGGCCATCAAGTCCAAGTTTGCGCAGAAGACGGGGTTGCAGAAGGTCACCGTTAACCTCATCCCCGACCAGTCGCGCGCCCGCCTCCAGCCCATCCGGGACATCATGATGGCGGCCGGCGTCGAAAGACTTTCAGACCTCGCAACGCTCGAAATCAAGCAGCCGGTTACGCTGACGCCCGGGCAAGTCATTGTGGCGCCCAAGAAGGGCGGCGCGTTGGCCGACATCGACTGGTCGAAGGTCGCCAAGGAGTTCCTGGCGGGAGGAGCGCCGTCGACAAAACGCGAGACGCTCGCGTCAACCCTCGCAAATCGCAACAGTAAGGCCGTGCTCGGCAAGATGGTGAAAACCCAACCCAGTACTCGCACGACGCAGCCAACGCCCGCCACGGGAGGCGGAGCTCGGCCAAGCGGGGGAAGCTTCCTGGCATCGGCGCTCGGCTCGGTAGCGCGCATCGACCCGAACGTGCTCTCCGAAAGCGCCCGGATCTTGCCCGTTGAATTGAGGCGTGAAAACGCGGCTTTGAGGACGTCACTGGAATCGCCCGCAATTTCTGAGTTGTTCGTTCGTGAGCGGGGCAAGCCGAAGCTGATCGATCGCGACCTCATCGACAAGCTGACGGCGAAGAATCCAGCGCTGTGGCCCTCCTCGTCGGCTCCGGCCATGCACGTCATGAGCCTGACCACGGTCCTCATGGACGAGGCGGTGATCGTGGCGCAGAAGCTGGACCTGACCAACACGCAGCTCCGGATTGAACCTTCGGTCAGCAAGCTCTACATCATCGCCGAAGAGGTCGTCTGTGGTCCGAACGCCAGGATCACTTGGAGGCGCCCCGGCGGGACCACGCCAGTCATGGCCGACGACCCCGAGCTCGATGGTCGCGGCTACACGGGGGTGCACACGAAATCCAACAGCAAGGACGGCCTGGGCGGCGAATACGGGCGTGCGGGAAGACCCGGCATCGACGGGGCGCGCGGCTGGGACGGACCGGAACTGGAGATGTGGGTGAAGTCCCTGACGGCCATTCCGGAACTGGACCTGAACGGAGAAGACGGGAGAACCGGCGGACGAGGCCAGCGCGGAGGACGCGGTGGTCGCGGCGCCAACGGGAAGACCGGCAAGCGCGCATGGTTCTTCGGCTGGCATTGCACATCCCGACCCGGCCACGGCGGGCACGGCGGCAACGGAGGCAACGGGGGGGCGGGTAGCCGTGGAGGCGACGGCGCT
>CAYRCA010000833.1:0-1740 GCA_964422565.1 uncultured Acidobacteriota bacterium
TGCCCTCGTGCACGAGCGCGCCGAGCGCGCGGAGGATTTCGAGGTGCGGATCGATCTCGCGCACGCCGAGCGAGCAGCCCTGGGCGTTGGTGGAGATGGCGATCTGGCGGAGCCGGTGCAGCAGCGCGGGGTAGAGGTGGCGGTCTTCTTCATCGGCGAGATCAATGTGGACATCATTCTGGGAGGCCTCGAGTCCCTCCCCGAGGTGGACCGGGAGGTCGGTTGCTCCTCCTTCGAGGTGACCGTCGGCAGCTCGACGGCGATCTGCGCCTGCAACTACGCCTCCCTCGGCGGAGCGGCGTCATTCGTCGGCCTGGCGGGCGAGGATGACTATGGCGACTTTATGGTCCAGGGGCTCAAGGAATTTCGGATCGGGACAGAACTGGTCCGCCGAACCGCCGCGGTCAGGACGGGAGTGACCGTCAATCTGATCTTTGGAAAGACCAGGACCCAGGTCACCTACCCCGGCGCGATCTCCGAGTTCGGCATCGAACACATCGACCTGGAAACCCTGGAGAGGAGCCGGCACATCCACCTCGGGGGGCCTTATATGCAGACGCGCCTGCTGCCGCACATCACCTCCCTGCTGCGATTCGCCCGGGACCGGGGCGTCACCACCTCCCTCGACCCCCAGTGGGACAACTCGGGGCGATGGGCGCACATGAGGGAGTGGCTGCCCCTGCTCACCTGGTTCTTTCCCAATCGGGACGAGGCGCTGGCGATCGCCGGGGTGGACGATCCGGCCGACGCCTGCCTGCGACTGGCCGAATCCACCGCCTGTCCAGTCGTCAAGTTGGGAAGTGAGGGCGCCCTGTTCGTCTCGAGCGGCTCGGTCGATCGGGTGCCGGGGTTTCCGATCGAGATCGTCGACACAACGGGGGCCGGCGACGCCTTCGACGCGGGCTTCCTGTACGGGGTCCTGGACAGGGGTATGGAAACCGGTGAGGCGGTGCGGATCGCCAACGCGGTGGCGGCCCGCAGCTGCGCCTTCGTTGGTGGCGTCAACGCCCGCTCCAACTGGGAGGACATCTCCCGGTTTCTCCGGGAGAACCCATGAACGCCTTCGAGAAACTGCTCCAGCTCCCGGCCGGGGAGGCTGCGGACCGGGGAGTGTCGCACACGCCCCGCGAGATCTTCCAGCAGCCCGCCACCTGGGCGAAGGCGGCCGGGCTGATCGAGGGTCGTCGGACGGAACTCCTGCGCTTTCTGACGACCTGCGGTGTTGTTGGAGATCGCGAGTCCACGCTTATCCTGACCGGCGCCGGATCGTCGGAGTTCGTGGGCGCCGCGTTGGCCCCCTTTCTCCAGGCGGAGTTCGCGCGGGAGGTGGTTTCGATTCCGACGACCCACCTGGTCACCCACGCCCGGAGCGCCTTCGTTCCCCGGCACCCGTACACCATGGTTTCCTTCGCCCGATCGGGGAACTCGCCGGAATCGCTGGCGGCGTACCGGCTCGCCGGAAAGGTTCGGCCCTCGACCCGTCACTTGATCGTCACCTGCAATCGGGAGGGAGCGCTTGCCCGGGAAGCCTCGACCGATCCCGCAGCCCTCTGCCTGATCCTGCCCGAGGAGACCAACGACCGGTCGCTGGTGATGACCAGCTCCTTCTCGACCATGGCGATGACCGCCGCGGGTCTGGCGTACCTCGGTTCCATGGACCGGCTGAAATCGTACTGCGACGCGGTCGGCGGGGCCGCCGCGCGAATCATGGGGTGGTACGGCGACCTACTGGAGGAATTC
>CAYRCA010000834.1:0-1737 GCA_964422565.1 uncultured Acidobacteriota bacterium
ACCCATATTCTAGTTCCAGATAAGGATTATGACCCCAAGGTTCAGGAGAGGGAACCCGGCTCAGCCTCGCTCGGAAACGCCGAAGGTCGCTCCCGAAAGCCCTTCCGAGGGTACGTGTCAGCCGTCGGTCCCCCGACCGAGAAGTTCCTCGATGACCGACACCAGTCTCTCCTCGGACTGGAAGTTCACCATGTGGCGGGAGATCGTACCGTCCCGGGACACAAGGAAGATCGTGGGGTACACATTGATGCCGCCGAATCGATCGCGGGTGGCTTCGTCCAGATTGACGTTGACGAAGCCCAGCCCCTGTCCTCGGAGATACTCGACGCGGGATTCGTTGGATGTGTCGAGTCCAAGGATATCGTCCGCGTTAACGCCGACGAACCGCAGTCCCCGGGGCTCGTATCGGTCCGCCAGACGGCTGAGGATCGGGGCGATCCGAACGCAGGGCGGGCATCCGGTGAACCAGAAGTAGAGGAACGCGTGCCGTCCTCGGAGCTCCGATTCCCGGAGGGTCTCGCCGGTGAGCGTCGTGAGTGAGAAGGAGGGAAGAGGCCGGCCCTCCCATTGGGTCATTCTCACGTCGGCGCCCCGGGCCGCGACGAATCGGTCGATGTTCTCGAGGTCTAGAGAAGCGATCTCCCCGCTGGACGGATCCCGGGTGAAGAGCGGTGGAACCCGCCGATCGCTTTCCATCACGCGAATGAGCAGTTCCACCGACTGGAGGCCGATGCCGAAACTTCGGGCGATCTCACTCCGCGTGGGGACCGCCCCGGTGCTCTCCAGCTCCGCCTTCAGGAAGGCCGGGACGGCGAAGAAGATTTCGTAGAGGCGGCCCAGGAAAGCCCGTTCTTCGTCGGAAAACTCGTCGCTGTTGTACAACTCTGAAAAGGTGATGCGCCCATCGCGCTCGTAGATCCGCTGAACCTGTTCAAGCACGCGCGTCTCCACCGAGGACTGGGCCCATAGCGCGACGACCGACAGTGCGACAACAAGTGCTTTCATGTTGATAAACTTTATAATTTCGGGGGCGGCCCTGTCGAGCGCCGGCCACGTCGGTCGCGGGGAGCAGCGCGTGAATTCGGGAACGGTCGGCGCTGTCCGTGCCCGTCCGTGTCGGTCCGTGACGGGCAAATCGCACCGTCCCGCGCTACAATGAGACTTGGACGATCGATCAATGCCACACGCAACCAGGATGCCCGTCGCCGAACGAAAGGTTCGTCGCGGGGAGATCATCGACGACCTGTCGCTTCTTCTGGACATCCTTCCGCCCCACGTCAGGGTGGCGCTGGACCGGGATCCCGAGCTGCACACGTTGATCGAGATCGTGCTCGATCTGGGTCGGCCGCCGGAGGCGCGGTTTCCGGGACGCGCCATCTATCCGGAGGAGATCGAGGTCAACCGCCAGGATTTGGATCATGTGGTGGATCGGGTGGGCTCCTTCACCGGAGACAACCGGGCGGGAATCGAGCGCACGCTGCACCGGATCAGCGCCATGCGCAACCGCCGGGGTGAAATCGTAGGCCTGACCTGTCGGGTGGGGCGAGCCATCACGGGGACGGTGGACATCATCCGCGACGTCATCGAGACCGGGAAGAGCCTCCTCCTCATGGGCCCCCCCGGGGTGGGCAAGACGACCCTGCTGCGGGAGGCCGCGCGCGTGCTGGCCGATGAACTGGGAAAGCGGGTGGTGGTGGTGGACACCTCGAACGAGATCGCCGGCGACGGCGACGTCCC
>CAYRCA010000835.1:0-1726 GCA_964422565.1 uncultured Acidobacteriota bacterium
GGATTCGGATGAACCCGCCGGTCTGCTCCACCAAGCCCGGCGGATTCGGATGAACGCGCCGGTCTGCTCCACCAAGCCCGGAATCCATTCCGAGAGGAGGAGCGCGCGCTTGTTCATACCGGGCAGTTCCTCCAGGGCCAGACCGACCCGGGCACCCGCCTCGTCGAACACCTCGAGGGAGATCAACGCCGGTTCCGGGTCCGGATTCAGGAGCGTGATTCCCGTGAAGATGTCGGCGGTCTGGGCCACGTGGCTCAGTACCGATTCCCGGGCTCCCTGGGATTGCAGGGGGAGGGCGGCCGAGAACCGGCCGGCGGGATCCTCGAACGTCAGGCTACCCTGCAGCGCGCCCAGGAGCCCGGCCGAGGTCGACCGGACCCTCAGCCAGCCTACGAAGTCGGAGAGGCCGAGGAGGCTGGACGCGGCCTCGCGCAGTCCCCGGCCCGCGTCGATGGGGCGTGACGTTTCGGCGATCGTCTCACCGGTTTCGGCTATCGCCTCGAAGTGAACGACGTCGGCGGGGCCCAAATTTATCAAATTGACGATCGTGTCGATGCCCTCGGCGACGGCGAGTTGGGCGCCGTAGAGGGCGGTCGCCGTCTCCCAGCGGTCCAGCGCGGTCAACCCAGCCACGGCCGCCGCCGTCCCGAAGAGCTCCATCCCGAAAAACAGCCGGCCCGACACCATCTCGACCGTGACGTATCCGTCCTCCGCCCCGGGGAAGAGATCGTCCAGTTCGTATCGCCCCAAACCCCGGGCGGCGAGCAGTTCCCCAGCCTCCCGGGGCTCCTCGGAGGATCCCGCCGGGGGCACCCATCGGATGAGGATCGGTTCCTCCGAGGGATGGGGGTTGACCAGGAAGAGGGTGGTCGCGCCGTCCGCGCCGGTCCTCACCTCGGGGAAGACCAGACTCACCGCCGGTCGCGACGAAAGGGCGAAACCGTCGAGCCTCGACTGGGAGTAGTCGCCGGTCAGCGTGAAGCCCACCAAGTCGGGCCGGGAGGCTTGAATCTCAATCCATTCGGCCGGGGAATCGAGGATTTCGGTCACCAGTCTCGCCCTCTGTTCCAGGGAGCGCAGGTCGAACTCCGCCCGGTCCACCTGCTGGCCTGCCGCGCTGTAGCCTTGGATCGTCACCGCCGAGAAGGCGCCGTTCCCTCCACCGTCCGCGGGTGCCAGCGGTTCCTCGGCGGGGGAGTAAGCGTTGGTCAGGGCCAGTCCCACGAATTGGTCGGGGTCGGGAGAGAGGACGGGAAGGACGAGGGAGGGCGTCCAGTCCGACGCGAACTCGACCGCCCCGACGTCGACCGCGGCGTCGCCGTCTGCGAGGCCGTCCACGATCCGCACGTGGCCTCGCAGGTCCGTCGGACCCTCGACATAGTCGTCACTCCCCTGGTCGATGGCGGGCGATCCAGGCAGGGGCTCGAACCGGTCGTCGGCGAGGTCCAGCAGTTCTTCGGGGTTCTCATCCACAAGCGAAAAGACCACTTGGGAGGCGTCCAGTCCAAAGAGATCGCCGAAGGCGTTGCCCGAGACGATGGAGTTCGCCACCAGCGCCTGGGGGGAGTCCTCGATCACCACCCCGAACCCCGCGTTGCCGACGACGGTGCTGTTCAGGAGACGCAGGGAGGCGCCTCCGGAGACCCGGATCGCGTCCGAGGCGGACCGGGCGAAAACACTGTTGGAAACGCGAGTCAAGGATTCGCCGTCGGCGAGGAGTCCGGCG
>CAYRCA010000836.1:0-1724 GCA_964422565.1 uncultured Acidobacteriota bacterium
TACGGGCACCAAACGGACCATCTGGATCATCGTCCTGACGGCGATCTACACGCTGCGGCACTACCGGGAGCGGTCGACCCTCATCCAGGCGGGGCTCTGGATCGGTGCGGCCAACGTGCTGATGGCCGTGGCGTTCCAGATCTCCTACACTCCCGCAGCCTTCAGTTGGCTGGCCTTCCTGGTGCGCAGCGGCGGGGCCCTCGTCGGCGGTCTGCTTTCGGTCACCCTGGCGACTCTGGTTCTGCCGTCGCTCGAATCGCTGTTCCGACTGACGACCGATATCCGCCTGCTGGAGTTGTCCAACCTGAACAGTCCCATTCTGCGCCGGCTGGCGCTGGAGGCCCCGGGAACCTACCACCATAGCATCACGGTGGGGACACTGGCCGAGGCGGGCGCGGAGGCGATCGGGGCGAACACTCTCCTGATTCGGGTGGGGGCCTACTACCACGACATCGGCAAGTTGAAGCATCCGGAGTACTACGTGGAGAACCAGCTCTTCTGCGTAAACAAGCACGAAAACCTCTCGCCGACCATGTCGAGCCTCATCCTGGCGAGCCATGTCAAAGACGGGCTGGCCATCGCCGACGAGACGAAACTGGGGCCGAAGGTCGCCTCGCTCATTCCCCAGCATCATGGGACCCGGGTGATGACCTATTTCTATCAGAAGGCCAGGGAGGCGGCGACGGACAAGAACATGGACGTCAGCGAGGACGACTTTCGATATCCGGGGCCCAAACCCCAGAGCAAGGAGGCGGCCATCCTGATGCTCGCCGACCAGGTGGAGGCGGCGGCCCGAACCCTTCAGGAACCGACCCCCGGCCAGATCCGCGGCTTGATCAACCGGATCACCCACTCCACGATCCAGGACGGGCAGTTCGACGAATGCGAGATCACGATGAAGGAAGTGAGCCAGGTCGCCCGGGCTTTCGAACGGGTCTTGACGGGGATGTACCACCACCGAATCGAGTACCCGGGTTTTGACTTCAACAGGCGGCCAGTTGAGGAACGACAACTCGAAAGTCAACGTCTACAATAGGCAGAGAAGGCTGCCCGTGGAGACGGATCCGCTGCGGGAGTTTCTGTGCCTTCTGGCTGCGCGCCTCGACGTGGAGCGGGGATTCTCCGCCATACTGGTGAGTGATCGGGCTATCAAGTCACTCAACGCCCGCTTCGCGGGGAAGAATCGGGCCACCGACGTCCTGTCCTTTCCCACCGCCCCCGAAGAGCGTTCTCTCGTCGACTATCTGGGGGACATCTTCATCTCGGTCGAGACGGCGAACCGCCGGAGGAGCGCTTCGCTGGAGGAGGAACTGCGGATTCTGGGCGTTCACGGACTGCTCCACCTGCTCGGCTACGACCACGAGGAGGACGACGGGGAAATGCTGAGCCTGGAGGGGAGCCTGAGGCGGGAGTTCGGGCTGATCGAGCCATGAGCGCTGGGATTTCGCTTTTCGCCCCCACTTTGCCCACCGGCCCAGGGACTCCCATCCGTCCCCGGAAGCCCGCGCGATCGGTTCTGCCGACCGGCTCCGCCGCGGCCGGCGGAAACCTGCCCGGGGCGGCGAAACCGGCGATCGGCGGACACGGGCGGGCCGCCTCCGGGGGACTCGGAGTGATGCATGGCACGTGAGGCTCCGGAAGCCCGATATATGCGCCGCGCGCTACGCCTTGCCGCCCGAGGGGCGGGCCGCGCCAGTCCCAATCCCATGGTGGGCGCGGTGGTG
>CAYRCA010000837.1:0-1724 GCA_964422565.1 uncultured Acidobacteriota bacterium
CGCCGCCCTCAGGAGCCGTTCCTCCCCGGAGAGCGACAGGAGCTTTGCCCTGTAGACCTCTTCGATCTCCGCGGCGGTATCGATCACGGTCGGCACTCGTCGAGAAGGGAAGCCACGCTGAGCCGGCTGGCCCACAAGGTCAAGTACTCTTCGTCGCACTTCCCCCCGAGCAGATGGCGAACGTCGCGGAACTGCAGCTCGGAGCGGGAGTCCTTGGCCCACAGGAGCTTCGAGAGAACGAGATCCTCCCTGCTTACCACGTACGCCCAGAAATCTGCGATACGGATCCGCTTGCGTCGAGAGAGCTCCGCTACGCGATACTCACTCCGCCTCGCTGTTCTCTCTGGTCTTCCCCTCTGCGCCTTCTGCGGTTCCCCCTGTCGACCTTGGCGTCCTGGCGGCTACGGCCCTCCGCGCGCCGCTTCTTACCTGGCAAGCACCATCAATGAATGCCCGCCCAAAATTCTTACTGCCATGTCCTGATTCAGCAGGCGCGCTAGCCGAAGTGGCCACTTGCCCAATGAATACATGAGTGACTTCTCAGGAAGTTCCAATGAACCTCCTGTATAGAAGTGGTCGACAATTTCGTAACCGGTATCTTGCAGGGTTGCCAGCGCTGTTTCTTTTGTAAAATAGTGGATATGTCCTACATCTCTTCGGCGCCTAAGGATAGGCGTCCCCCATAGAACCCTTTGTACGGAGATGTCCAGCGGAATGTGGAAGATTTTGTGCTCCGCTTTTCCTCGTAACGCCCTCAAGAAACCAAAATAATCTTCAACATGTTCGACCACATCGACAACCAACAACAAGTCAAAGAAACAGTCCGGCTCATCCTCAAAATTATTCAAATGGAACTGAAGTCTCTCTTTAGCCTTTTGACTCGCCAGCTCATATGCTTGTGGAGATATTTCGTAGCCGATGAATGCGATATGATCGGGGAGCTCGAGATATAGTTGGTTCAATATTTCGCCAGCACCACATCCAACCTCGCACACTGTGTTTGGTCGAAGATCATTCTTTCCAATCATTCTCAAGATATGTTTGGCCTTCCAGGCCGAGTCTTCCGCGTGCCACGTGGGGTTCCTCGCGATATAGTCGCCCTGCGTGTAGCAGTCTTCCATCTTCTTGATCATGGTGATCCGTCCGATCCCGCGACGAGCGCGCCCACCGCGTCCCGGATCGCCCGTTCGGCCGGACGATTGAACTCCGGCCACGCGACCGCCTCCGCGATATCGGTGTCAGTGCCCCGCGACCGAAGGACGGCGACGATCTTGCGGGCCGCACTCTCGGGTCTCACCCGGAAACGAAAGGCATGATGTGCCGCCCAGTACCGGAGCTCGTCGGCAAGTGGCGGCAGCCATCCGGCGTGCTCCCAATCCATGAGCCAGAGGAAACCGTCGCTGCCGAGACGCAGGTTCCGGTGGGTGAAGTCCCCGTGCCCCGGGACGTGGTGGGCCGGCACGGAACCTTGCCGCGACAGGTCACCCAGCCGCTCCTGGATCTCCCGAGTCGTTCCCCCCAGCAGGATCGGATCGGGAGGGGGACGACGGTGCGGCCCGTCCGGGAGGGGCTCATGGACCGTGTACGGCCGACCGCCCCACTCACCCGTCATCAGCAGCGCCGGCACACGAATCCGCCACCCATGCCCCTCCCTCAGGTGCCCCCTGATCCGCGCCTCGGAGGCCATGCGCTCGCCCCCCTCGGCGTCCAGCCCCACCTTCACG
>CAYRCA010000838.1:0-1724 GCA_964422565.1 uncultured Acidobacteriota bacterium
GGAAGAGCACACGTCTGACTGGAGTTCAGACGTGTGCTCTTCCGATCTGCGCCGATATCCTCCAGAGAAAGGGCTTTTACCCCGCGCCACCCGGAGTTCGGCAAGAAATCCCCGGGTTGGAGTTCGCGGGAGAGGTAGAGAGGGTGGGCCCCAAGACGGAGCTTTTCAAAGCGGGAGACCGCGTCATGGGGATCGTTGCCGGAGAGGCGTATGCCGAGAAACTGGTGATTCTAGAACGGCTGGCCATTCCCATTCCGGACCACCTGGGCTACGAAGAAGCCGCCGCTATTCCCGAGGTTTTCCTGACCGCCTGGGATGCGCTTGCCAACCGGCTGGGAGTGAAGGCGGGGGAGTCTCTTCTGATTCACGCGGTAGGGAGCGGCGTCGGAACGGCCGCCCTGCAGCTGGGAGAGCTCCTGGGAGCCAGTCTCATTGGTACCTCCCGTTCCCGGGAAAAGCTGCGCAAGGCGTCGGAGATGGGCCTTCCTGTCGGCGTCCACCCACAGACCGAGAATCTTCGCAAGATCGTGCTGGAGCGAACCCAGGGGCGGGGCTGCGACGCCGTCCTGGACCTGGTGGGCGCCCCTTATTGGGAAGATAATCTGGAGTGCCTGGCTGTCCTCGGCCGCATGGTCGTGGTCGGGCTGACCGGCGGCTCACGAGTCCCAGCCGATCTGTCCGTGGTGCTCCGCAAGCGCCTCCAAATCACCGGAACGGTGCTGCGCTCCCGCGTCATGGAAGAAAAGGCTGCTCTGATCCAGGACTTTACCCGTCGCATCCTGCCCTTTTTCGCTTCAGGACGCCTGCACCCCGTCATCGATTCCGTTTTCGACCTCGAGGAGGTCGCCCAGGCCCACACCTATATGGAAGAGAACCGAAACTTCGGAAAAATCGTCCTGACGTTAGGGTAGGGGGCCTCTGATGGCCCGGACCCTGTTGTTCAGCCAGTCGGCGATGAACACGTCGCCGTCAGAGTTTACGGCGACCGAGGTGGGGTAGAAGAGAGCCGCGTCCTCTGCAGGTCCGTTGTCGCCCCCAAAGTAATCCGTCTGGTTCAGGCCGCTGATGACGCGCACCGGAAGATCGGGATCCCTTAGGTCCATTTCGTACACCAGGTGAGACCCGGTGTCGGCAATGAGAAGCTTGCCTACATAATCGAGTCTCACATCAGAGGGCTTTTCGAGCCCGACTACCAGCGTGTCGATCAGACCCGTGTCGGGATGGATCAGGCGGACGACATCGTTGAGCGTGTCAGCGATCAGGAGAAACCCAGTCGAGCTGACCTCCACACCCTCGGGTCCGTTCAGGGAGGCCTGCACCGCCGGACCTCCATCACCCGTATAACCGGCCTCGCCGGTCCCGGCCACGGTGGTGATGATGCCGGTATCCGCATCGACCCTCCGGATACGGTGGTTTCCCCTGTCGGCGATGAAAATATTTCCATCGATATCGACCGTCAAACTCTGCGGACTGTTCAGGACGGCGTCAACGGCCGGACCTCCGTCGCCCAGGTCGGCGGAGGGGTCCTCACTCTTGGAAGGGTCGACCGTCCTGTCGCTCCCGGCGACGGTGGTGATGATCCCTGTCACCGGATCGACCCTCCGCACTCGATGATTCTCGGTATCGGCAATGTACAGCGCACCGTCCACGTAATCCACGGCCACGCCGGCAGGAAATCTCAAGGAAGCCTCAGTCGCCGGGCCGCCGTCGCCCTCAAAAGAGTA
>CAYRCA010000839.1:0-1708 GCA_964422565.1 uncultured Acidobacteriota bacterium
TATGGTGCCGCCCGGATCCTCCCAAGTCTCCCCCCCGTCGCGGCTGACGTGAATCGCCGATCCACCCTCGGCGTCGGCGGCGACCACGAGCGCCCCCTCCCGGGTCCGAATCATCGAGGAGATCACCTGGTTGCGCCGGCCGAATTCCGGGTTAATGAAGCGGGCCCGGGACCAGGTGGCCCCGCTGTCGGTCGAGGTTCGGAGGATCAGGGCCAGATTCCGGTAAGCCGCCCCCACAGACACTCCCGACACGTGATAGACCGTTTCCTCGCCGTCCCACCAGAGCGCGTTCCCGTGGTCGTTCCGGTCGGGGACGTTCCAGAAGATGGATGCCGGGTCCCAGCGGCGGGCTCCGTAGCGCAATCGGCTTGCCGCTTGGCGAAGGTAGCGGCCCTCCTCCGACTTGGTCGTGTACCAGATCGCCATCAGGTCCCCGTTCGGCATTTCGGTGATGTCCGACTGGTGGTTGTGGCGGAAGAAAGGTCCCCGTTCCGTGGCCTCCAGATGGATATAGGGCCGGAGACCCTCGAAGAAGGGGGTGTCGGGATCGGGCCCCCGTTCGACATCGACCGGGATTTCCTGGGAGACGTCTCTCTGGTGGAGAGCCAAGGCGGATGCCGGCGGGAGGGGTTCGGTAGCGGGAAGCGGGCCGATCGCGACTCGGAATCCGATCATCCAGTTTCGAGTGTCGGGCAGGGCGCCCGAGCGATTCGCGGAGCGCAGGTATCCGACTTCCGCAGCGCGATTGTGGGGGCGCACGTATTCGATCTCCGAGAAGTGGCCACCGCTTCGCGTCACCTTGAACTCTCCGTCGGCACGCCCCACCGGATCCACTCTTCCGCCCTCCTCGTACGGACCGTACCAATCCAGGACCCACTCCTCCACATTGCCGTGGATGTCGAACAAACCCCAGTCGTTGGGAGGCGTCCGGCCCACCCTCAGCGGGGCGGTGTCTTCGGCATCAAGGCGATTGTGGTAGATTTCGGGCAGCCGGTCGCCCGTGTGATAGGCGGTGCTGGTTCCCGCGCGGGCCGCGTACTCCCACTCCGTCTCCGTCGGAAGCCGGTAGGGAAGCCCTTCCTTCCGCGAGAGCCACTTCGTAAAGGCTACCGCGTCGTGCCAGCTGACGAAGACGACCGCCTCGTCGTCCTCCCTGGAAAAGCCGCCCTTGCCGCGCAAAGCCCGGTGGGAGGGATCGAACCGCTCGTACTGGGCGTTCGTGACCTCGTGTGTCCCCATGTAAAAGACCCGGCGGATTCCCACCAGATGCGTCGGCTCCTCGTCCAGGTCCCCGTCGACGCTTCCCATTCGAAAGGTGCCGGGCTCGATTCGAACAAAGGACATCCCCAGACTGTTGCCGTGCCGCTCGCCGAGATTCAGAGAATCGGCGGCGCCGGCGGACGCCCCACCAAGCGAAGCTAAGGCCAGCAATACCCCCAGATTTCCGCTTCGATACACCATGGTCTCCGTGCTCCCGGCTCAGTCCCGCTTCCGGCGCTGTTCGCAGACATATTGCGCGACCTGAGCCACCGTATCCAACCAGATTCCGTTGTCCGGCTCACGCGCGTACTCGCAAATCTCGCGCAGGGTCGTTTCGAGGGTCATTTGCCAATCGGCCCTATGCCCGACATGGTGGCTGGCCAAAATAAGCCAGCCGCCCTTGCTTCGCGCATCGTCGATGAGACGCCGGGCCTCTCTGAAGGGTTGC
>CAYRCA010000840.1:0-521 GCA_964422565.1 uncultured Acidobacteriota bacterium
CTCCTCAACCGAAAGGACGGGTCCGCCGGTGGAGGAATTTCCGCGGCCTGCGTCCGTGGGAGCGGATGGAACCGGTGTTGGAGTGCTGGGACGGCGCGCGAGCGCTGGAGCCGGTCTGTTACACGCCGGAGGAGTTCCGCCGCGGCCGGGCTTGGATCGTGCGGGAGATCCGCCGCCGGGGCCGGCGCCTCTACCCTCGCCCCGACGATCGGCTCAGCGGACCCCGCCCTGATCCAGGGCCGTGATCCGTTTCCGGTCTCGGAGAAAAGGTTGGTGCGCCACAGTTCCGAGACGGCGGTATTTACCCGTCCGCGCTCGACGGCTGAAGGAGGGCAACGCCGTTCCGACTCCGGAGCCGATCAAAAAACCTCTTGACATTCTACTCTAGTCGAATATAATTCGTATCGAGTGGCAGGGCGGTCCGGCCGGGGCGGGGTCCTCCACCGATCCATGAGCGAAACTGCGCCATGGAACACTTGGCAGAGGATTTGGCGAAACGCCGGGTGAGCGCAGAACGGTGT
>CAYRCA010000840.1:531-1704 GCA_964422565.1 uncultured Acidobacteriota bacterium
GAGAGTTGTCCCCGATATCGACGGAGGAATCTGGGTTCTCAAATCCAGAAGCCCGCTCGTCCTCAAGTATTCCAGCAGCGGATCGATTGTGGGCGGGTTCGATGTCTCCGCCGTGCCGGAACCACTTTTGTCGCCGGTTGAGCGCAGAACGGTGTATGACATCAGTACCGATCCAGAAGGCCGCTTGCTTTCTTTGGTTGGCGTCGTCGACCCCGCTACGAGGCGGTTTTCTTCATTCGTTCTGCGCTTTGGTAATGTTCGGGAGAATCCGGAAGTTGTTCGGTTGGATAGAGTAGGCCGTTTAGAATAGGCCGTAAGGAGAAAACCGATGCGAAGACGGTACGTTGTTGGAGCGTTCGCCTGCCTCGTGGTCGTCACGGCGGTCTCGGCGGCGGGGGATTTCTGGCGGGAGAGGGATTACCGCAAGTGGTCGGCCGGGGAGTGCGAGACGATCCTCTCGCGGTCTCCCTGGGCCCACCCCCATACGCTGACGGGATTGCTCATTCCGGCGCCCGGACATCCGTCGGGAGGGATCGCCGGGGCCCGGGGGACGCGTATCGGCGGCGGATTCGAGGCGGGGGACCGGGAGGTGCACCTGGTGCTCCAGATGCGCTTCCTGGCCGCCGCGCCGATGCGGGCGGCCATTGGCCGCATGCGGATTCTTCAGAATCCCGGCGATCGGGAAGTGGAGAAGGAGGTCGAAGCGTACGTCGATCGGGAGGACCCTCCCGAGATCGCCGTGGAGCTGACCTGGTTCTCGCGCCCGGCGGGCCACTCGTCGCTGCGCGACGTCGAGGCCTTCTTCCGGGACGTGAACCTCGAGCAGTTGAAGACGCGCTGCTATCTGTCCAGCCGGGAGACCGGAACCACGGTGGCGCCCACGGGTTACGTCGGTCCGGCCCAGGGGTATCCGGGGGCGCTCCTCTCCTTTCCGCGGTTCGACGAGAACGGAGATCCCCATTTCCAGGGCTCCGAACGAACCCTGCTGTTCCGCCTGGAGGCCCGTTTCGGCGCCATCGAACAGACCTTCAGTCCCCGGAGGATGTTCTGGAACGACGCCTTCACCCTTTGATCGGCCTGGAATGCGCGATGCGATGGCGAACCTCGGGGCGGGCCACCAGCTTCAGCCGTCGCAGATCGCCGATCAGCTCTTCGAAAGCCGCCGTGGCGCTC
>CAYRCA010000841.1:0-1697 GCA_964422565.1 uncultured Acidobacteriota bacterium
GGACGAAGGAAGAGTGGAGCTTGCGACTCTTGGGTGCCCCCGCCTGGACCTGGGACCGGCCCGGGGGCGCGCCCGGGTGGATCCCTCCGAGTCGGGATGCCTGTTGGCGGCGGCTCGAGGGAGGGGCTGCTGGATCGGCGATCTGAACGGCGGCGCCCTCTCCCCGCTGCGGGTTTCGTCGGTCAGCGCCCCGGCCAAGGCTGTGATGGTGAGGTCGGTCGAGAGCGGGCACACCAACCTGACCCAACTGGAGCGTCTGACGGAGGTTCTGGGGATTCGACGGGCGCCCCTCCCGGTGGACAGCCAGGCGAAGTATGCGCTGCTGGCGTCCGGTCACGGAGATCTCCTACTCCGCCTGATTTCCCGGACCAATCCCGATTATCGCGAGAAGATCTGGGACCAGGCGCCCGGGACGCTGATCGTCGAGGAGGCGGGCGGCAAGGTCACCGATCTGGACGGACGGCCGCTGGACTTCACCCGCGGCCGAAAGCTCACCCACAACCGGGGGGTCGTGGCCTCCAACGGTCACCTCCACGCGGCGGTCCTGAAGGCCCTGAAAGCTGTGGAGGAAGACGATTCGGGAAAGATGAAACGGGGCTGAACGAGGGTCGGGAGGGTCAGGAAGCTCGGGAGGGGAAGGAGACCCTCGCCTCCGCACAACCCCCCATTCCGTCCATCCCGTCAATCCGAATCCTGTGAAAAAAGAGAGTCCAACGGCGGCCTTCGCCGGTGCCAGTCGGTCAGGCGCTGGAAGAACGCGCCCAGACCGAGTAGTCGGGCGTCCCGCCCTCTCCCGGCAATGAGCTGAAAGCCGATGGGCAGTCCCCGTCTTGAGAAGCCGCAGGGAAGGCTGAGGGCCGGGACACCGGCCATGTTCTGAGGAGCCGACAGCCGCACGAAGCAGGGGACAATCCCCTCGGCGACGCCCCCAATCGTGATTTCCGCGGTACCGATGACGGGGGCCGGAACCGGCAGTGACGGGGCGACCAGGCAGTCCACGCGACGGAAGACGCGGCGGAAGGCGTCGATGATCCGTCGGCGCTGTTGGAGAGCAATGACAAGATCCCGGGCCGTCAGTTCGTAGCCGGTGAGCATCCTGCGCCGCACCCGCTCACCATATAGATGCGGATTCTCTCTCAACTGTCGGTCGTGAAAGCTCACCGCCTCTGCCCGAGAGATCACGTCGGAAGCGGCCAGAGCTTCGTCGAGCCCCGGAATCTCGACCTCCTCGACCCGCATGCCCGCTTCGACGAGGATCCCGATCGCCCGGCGAACGGCTCGCTCCACATCCGGATCGAGCCGCCTGAAGTAGTAAGGGACGTAACCCAGAACCAGGTTCTCCGCCTTCGGCTCTCGATCCCAGGAATGACTGAAGCGGGGCGCCAGGGCGGTCATCAGCAGGGTCAGGTCCTCCACCGACGAGGCCAGCGGTCCCACGTGATCCAGGGTCGGGCTCAGGGGCACCACTCCGCCCGTCGGGAGCAGACCAATCGTTGGCTTGAGCCCCGTGGCACCGCAGCAGGCGGCCGGTATGCGAATAGACCCCCGGGTGTCGGTGCCCAGCGCTGGCACTGACGGGGGAAAAGGGGAGTTGTGCACGCTGAAGCGGCACCCCTTGTTGCGCCAGGTAGGTTTCCAGCACGGGCTCGTAAAGAGTCTTCAGCGCGTCGGCGAGGATCTCGAGCGGCAGGTGTCGG
>CAYRCA010000842.1:0-1696 GCA_964422565.1 uncultured Acidobacteriota bacterium
CTCGTGGTAGTTCGTCTGCATATTGAAGTTGGGGTCGAACCAGGGAATGGGCTCCGGCTCCACCGGCGGCCCGCCGGAGACGAAGGCGGCGTTCTCAACAACCTGAATCGTCGTGGAAATCGGCCCGCCGGGCGGCAGATTCATGGAGTAGAGATGCCAGCCCGGCTCGATATCCGCGCGGAGTATGATCATCATCTCGTCCCCGGCCGTCGCTTCCGAGGGAGGGTCCAGCAAACGAAACGACAGGACGTTCTGTCCAGCCAGAAAAACCGGAGACGCGAGAATCACAAAGAGGGACGCGAGGATGGTCGACACTTTCATTCTCAACCTCTATGGACGACGATCCGTGCGCTTAGGTTTCCGCGTGGGCTGATTATTCCCCGGGATGTGGAACGGCGAAGGAAACCAATCCTCAGGCCATCCCCTCGTACACCATCCGCCCTTTGACGATCGTCATGACAGGCGCGCCATGCAGCTCCCAACCGTTGAACGGACAGTTGCGACCCTTCGACCGAAACCGGGCCGCATCGACGGTAAGCCGACGGTCGGGATCGATCAGCGTCACGTCGGCGACCGCACCTTCCCTCAGGGTTCCCCTGTCCAGTTTCAATACTCGACTGGGATTCAGGCTCAGCAGCTCGACCGCCCTCGACTCGGAGATCACGCCTCGGCGGACCAGAAACTCCCAGACCAATGGAACCACGGTCTCGAGGCCGATCACCCCGTTGGCCGCCTCTTCGAAAGTGACCTCCTTGTCGAGCCGCGTGTGGGGAGCGTGATCGCTGGCCACACAGTCGATGCTTCCGTCGACCAGACCCTCCAGCATCACGTCCACGTCGGCCCGGGTCCGCAGCGGCGGATTCATTTTGAAGTTGGTGTCGTAACTGCGAACCGCCTCGTCCGTCAAGGTGAAATGGTGGGGGGTCACCTCACAGGTCACGCGGACCCCCTGGGACTTTCCGCGACGGACCCACTCCAGAGACTCCCGCGTCGAAATGTGGCAGATATGCACCCGGGCGCCCGTCAGACGGGCCAGAGCCACATCGCGGGCCACCTGGATCTCCTCCGCGAGCCCACTCATACCCCGGAGACCCAGTTCGGTGGAGACGGAGCTTTCGTTCATGCACCCGCGGGCCGCCAGGTGTGCGTCCTCGCAGTGGTCTAGAACCGGGATGTCGAAGATCTTCGCGTACTCCATCGCCCGGCGCATGATCTGGGCGTTCTCAACGGGGTGTCCATCGTCGCTTACGGCGACCGCGCCGGTGCGCACCATCTCTCCGATCTCGGCCAGTTCCTCCCCCCGGGACCCCTTGGTGATCGCCCCGACGGGAAAAACGTTGGCCAGATTGACCTGTCGAGCTCGATCCAGGATGTACCGCGTGATGGCTTCACAGTCGTTGACCGGCTGGGTGTTTGGCATGCACGCGACACCGGTAAAACCCCCCGCTACCGCCGCCCCACAACCTGTTTCGATGGTCTCTCGATCCTCGCGACCCGGCTCCCGCAGATGGACGTGCATGTCGATCAGACCGGGGGTGACCAGCAAGCCCTTGCCCTCCACGACGGTCCAGGACTTCTTGCCGGCGATCCTGCCCAGGCCGGCGATCCTGCCCCGCTCGATCAGCAGGTCCTGCTTCTTCGCCAGGCCCTGGCTGGGATCGACGACTTTGCCGCCTCGGATCAGGATCGTCATCTG
>CAYRCA010000843.1:0-1694 GCA_964422565.1 uncultured Acidobacteriota bacterium
AAGATGGTTAAGGTCTACATCGCCATGAAGCGCAAGGTGGCCGTTGGGGACAAGATGGCCGGTCGCCACGGGAACAAGGGGGTCATCTCCCGAATCCTTCCGGAGGAGGATATGCCCTACCTGCCGGACGGTACGCCGGTGGAGATCGTCCTGAATCCGCTCGGTGTTCCGTCGCGCATGAATGTGGGTCAGGTCCTGGAGACCCACCTTGGATGGGCGGCCAGGGTGCTGGGCATTCACTTTTCGACGCCCGTGTTCGACGGTGCCTCCGAGGTGGAGGTCAAGGCGCAGCTTGAGAAGGCCGGCCTTCCTCAGAACGGAAAGAGCCCGCTGTTCGACGGAATGTCGGGGGAGGCTTTCGACCAGGAGGTGGCTGTGGGCTTCATCTACATGAACAAGCTGAGCCACATGGTCGACGACAAGATCCACGCGCGCTCCATCGGCCCCTACAGCCTCATCACCCAGCAGCCCCTGGGAGGAAAGGCCCAGTTCGGCGGCCAGCGGTTCGGAGAGATGGAGGTTTGGGCCCTGGAGGCCTACGGCGCGGCCAACATTTTGCAGGAGCTCCTGACCGCCAAATCGGACGATGTCCAGGGCCGGGCCAAGATCTATGAGGCGATAGTCAAGGGCGAGTCGAGTTACAGCCCCGGAATCCCCGAGTCTTTCAATGTCCTTATCCGGGAGCTTCAATCGCTGGCTCTGGACGTTGAGCTGATCGAGAAGCCGAAGAAGAGAATGCGTCGGCGCTCCGAGTTGCTGGAACAGGCCGAGGCGGCCTTGGGCGGCGCAACCCTCGAGAATGAGCCGGCCGAAGAAGTCGATCACGTCAAGGATTGATTCCGTGCCGCGACCAGGAGGTAGGAAGCCTTGAGAATGTTTCGCGACCAAATCGAGAAGAGTCAGCTTCTAAAGAACTTTGAGGCCATCCGGATTGGATTGGCGTCTCCCGAGAAAATTCGTTCGTGGTCCAGTGGAGAGGTGACCAAGCCGGAGACAATCAATTACCGGACCTTCAAGCCGGAGCGGGACGGCCTCTTCTGCGCGCGCATCTTCGGTCCCGTGACGGACTGGGAGTGCCTCTGCGGGAAGTACAAGAGGATGAAGCATCGGGGTGTGATCTGCGACAAGTGCGGCGTCGAGGTCACGCTGTCCAAGGTGCGGCGCGAGCGCCTCGGCCACATCGAGTTGGCCAGCCCCTGCTCCCACGTCTGGTTTTTCAAGGGGCTCCCCAGCCGGATCGGTCACCTGCTGGATCTTTCGCTGCGGGACCTGGAGCGGGTGCTTTACTTTGAGGCCTACCTCGTCGTGGACCCGGGCGACGCCCCGGTGAAGGAGCGCGAGCTGCTCAGCGAGGAGAAGTTCCGGGCGTTGCAGGCGGAGTACACGGGTCAGTTCGAGGCCTCCATGGGGGCCGAGGCCATCAAGGAGCTCCTTCGTCGGGTGGATGTCGAGGCCCTGGCCGTCGACCTCCGCTTCAGGATGAAGAATGAAAGCTCCCAGTTGAAGAGGCTCAAGTATGCCAAGCGCCTCCGGGTGGTGGACGCCTTTCGGAAGTCGGGCAATAAGCCCGAGTGGATGATCATGGATGTGATTCCGGTCATTCCGCCGGAATTGCGGCCCCTGGTTCCCCTCGACGGCGGGCGGTTTGCAACTTCCGATCTGAACGACCTGTACCGGCGGGTGATCAACCGGAA
>CAYRCA010000844.1:0-1694 GCA_964422565.1 uncultured Acidobacteriota bacterium
ACCGCCGCGATTTTCGTCCCTCCGGGTGCGCCCCGCTCATGGACACTCACTCCTCGCTCACTCCTCGCTCCCGATCAACGTGACCCTCCCACCTTCGGCAACTGCCGTCCACGACCTCGACCAGCCTCCGCACGCCCGTCTCGAACCGGCCGGTCTCGGTCAACAAGCTGATCACCACGTGGCCGGGCCGATCGAAGTCGAACAAATGTCCGGGGTGGACGACGACTCCGGCCTCCTCGAGTAGGAATATCGCCCAATCCTCGTCGTCGCGAATGGCCGGCAGGCGGAGGACGGCGTACCAGCCGCCTTCGACTTCGAGCGCCCGCACCGCCGAACGCGCCGCAAGTGCCGCAAGGCGCCTCTGGTTCTCGACCAGCCGGAGACGGACAGGCGCCTGAAGGGCCCGGCGTAACGGAAGAAGTCGGCTCAGCGCCGTCTGAGCGGGGCCGTTCACCGAGAGAAAGAGGTCGGAGATCATCTCGATGCGGGACCAAGCTTCCCGCAACGGAGCGTCCGGACCCCGGGCGACGATCCAGCTCAACTTGAGCTGGGGCAGGAGAAGGGTCTTGGAGAGCCCGTTCAGAAGAAACATCGGAACCGGTGGGTCGGGCGCGCCGGCCGGGTCGAAGACCGCCACGTTCACCAACGGGTAGTCGACGAACACCTCGTCGCAGATCAAAGCGGACCCGGAATCCGCCGCGATGCGACCGATTTCACCCCACTCGTCGGACCGCAGGAAGGAACCCGTGGGGTTGTTGGGGTGGACCAGGAGGATTGCCTTGGGCCGGTGGCGACGGCTCAACTCCGCCAACTCGTCGAGATCGCAGGTCCATCGGTCGAGGTGGTGGAAGGGGAACGGAACCGCTCTCACCGACTCGAGGAAGGCCAGGTACTGGAACAGGGGATAGCTCGGCGACGGGATCAGAACGGTGTCTCCGGGATCGGCGAGGAGCTGGAAAAGCCGGCAGTACGCCTCGCTCGTTCCGGCGGTGAGGGTCACATCCTCCGGCTCGACCGAGACGCCGCGCTCGCGGTAGTAGTCGCGGATGGCGATTCGGGCCTCCTCGATCCCGAAGGGCGCGGGCTCGTAATCCAGGGCTTTCGGCGAGGCGAGCGCCTCAACGATCTCCCTGTCCGGAAAGCGAAGCCCCGCCCGGGTGGGGTTTGACACGGTCAGGTCGATGGGGTCGCCTCCCCGGTCCCGGAGTTCCCGGATTCGCAGGGTCAAGCGATTGAGATCCAACTCGAAAGCGGTTCGACGGGAGAACACCCGCTCATTGTATGACGGCTCATCGAGACGCGGGAGTACCGCCGGCCCGGGCGGCGGGGGTGACCCGCGACCGGGATCTGCACACCCGTTGCCGGCGGCGGTATCAAGAATTCGCCGCCCCGCGCCAAGCTACTGCTCCCGCTTGGCCGTAAACCGCGAGGTCTGATCGGAGCCTTCTCGCCGGCGGGTGAACTGGATCTCGTCTCCGGAAAGCTTGCCGTTGTATAAGAGGGTGACCTGATTGCCCTGGAAGCTCAGCACGACCTTGAAGGACATCTCGTCGCCCTGGACTTTGCCGTCCTCAATCGCGATGTCACGCTGCATTGCGGACATGGTGCCGGTCAATGTCTCGCCTTCGACCTGAAAGTTGAAGGTTGTCTCGCGGGTTTCACCTCCACGTCCCGGAACCTGTGCGCTCCATTTC
>CAYRCA010000845.1:0-1685 GCA_964422565.1 uncultured Acidobacteriota bacterium
GCGGGCGTCCTCCTGGCGGCGCTGGTTGCGGTTTTGCTGCAGAGGTCGGTGTCCGAGCCGGAATTCAGGGGCGCGCGTCCCGACCTTTCGACCGAGTTCGTTCTCGAAGACGACGCGAGCCGGACGGCTGAACCGGGTGGTCCGGAGGCCTTCGATTGGCTTCCGGCCGAAGGGGTCGAAGCGGATCTGGCGACCGACTTCTTCGTGCTGACGAACTGTCCCGACTGGCGGTGTCTGGAGGGAGCCCAACAGTTCCGAGTAAGCCTCCCCGAGGCGTCGATCGCCGCTTTCGGGCTTCCCGTGTCGGGAGGGGCCGGCGCCAACCGGATCGACGCGGACGTTCTGGTCGGGGTCGACGGGGTGGCGCACGCCATACGCTTTCTCCGGCCGGTCTTATTGGAACCGCGGTGAGGGAAGGCGGGGCGAAACGAGAGAATGCAATGGTCCGCGGGGCCGATTCGAGAGTTAAGGGTTCGGTGGCCGGCGAATTCGCACCAGCGCCTGCTCGCCGACCGATGGACGACATGCCTCTGGAAGGCTGCGATTTGGGTTGACCGAAAGGAGACGAAGATGGACGCGAAGAAAACGATAGCTGTTCTTGTCGTTGCTTTGATCGGAGGGACCGGAGCCTTGACGGCCGGGGAAGTCCAGCGTGACTCGAGACGGGCGATCCTCCCCCACGAAGGAGCCGGGTTCCAGCTGTTTCAGTTTGTTAATTCCGACTTCAGCCTGGGCGAGCTCGGAACGGTCAAAGGGAACCCATTTTCGGCCGACGCCATCACGGAAGTCACACAGACACTGGAAGACGGCAATCGGATCGTCCGACAAAACGTCGTGGCGATGCACCGTGACGGCGAAGGTCGAACCCGTCGGGAGCACAGTCTGGATGCGATCGGTCGTTGGGCCGTCGATGCCGAGCCTCAACGGGTCGTCGCGATCCACGATCCGGTGGCCGGCGAGACGCTGATTCTTGAACCGGAGCGGAGAGTCGCCCGACGCAATCCGGTGCGAACCCTGCATATCCGGGTCCCCGATTCGGAGGACCGGGAAGGGACCACTCCGGAGGTCGCGACGGTTCGGGCTCGATCCGTCCCGGTCCTTCGAGCCGAGCGGAGACGGGGGGACCGGCAGATCCACCCGCCGCACGGGGAGCCGACCTCCGTGCTGGTCTATCTGCTGTGCGAGTTCACGCGGCGAAGGGTCAAGGTGGCTCTCGGCGGAACCGGGGGCGACGAAATCCGTCCCGCAGCGGATCGTCATCGTTCTCCGCGGGATCGTCCGCCAGTGCATTCAGGAAGGTTTGTTCCGGCTGGATGATGTGGAGGAAGTAAGCCAGACACTTTGGGCGGGAATTCACGGAATCACGACGCTGCTGATCACGAAGCCGGGATTCCCGTTCGTGGAGCATACCCGTCTCGTCGACCGCGTAGTCGACGTCCTGATTGAAGGAGTACGCCGGAAGTAATTTTTTTGCGCCGGCGGTGAACAGTGATCATCTAATGGACTAAGTTCATGCCGAGGTCGTACCGAAAGGAGTTTTTGATGAACTTCGTTGCCTGGCAGATGCTGACTGGAGATCGAGCTAAGTATCTCGGGCTGATCTTCGCCATTGCTTTCTCGACTTTCCTGATGTCCCACCAGACCTCGATCTTCACTGGAATCATGGATCGAACCAGGAGCCAGAT
>CAYRCA010000846.1:0-1685 GCA_964422565.1 uncultured Acidobacteriota bacterium
TGGATCTCACCTCGGAGCGGATCAACCGTCTGTCGCCCGAGACCCGCCGCCTGGCCCAGGACTTTGACTCGACGGAAGGGATCCGGGTCGACTTAGTCTTCTCACCCCACCACCGGTTGCCGCCCGAACTGCGGCCTTATGTCCGGGACCTGAGGCGGATCCTTAAAGAGCTGGCCCGGGCCGGGACGAAGATCGGCTGGAGCCGCGTGATTCCCGAGGATCTTGGCGAGGACGGGCTTTCCTGGTTGGCGGAGCGCGGAGTGGAACCGGTTCAGGTGACCAGTCGCGAGGAAGAGCGGACCGTGGTCCGAACCGTCTACAGCAGCTTGGTGCTGAGCGTTCCGGATCGGGCAGAAGTCCTGACCTTTCGCGACGCCGCGGCCTTCGAGCACCTGGAGTTCCGATTGGCCTTCGCCCTGTGGCGTTTGCGGACGGGCCGTCGTCCTCACCTTGGTTTCGCCGCGGACGTACCCCGCCTCACTCCGGCGGAAGCCTATGAGTACTACCAGACCCAGGGGCTTTTTGCCCCCGTGGGCACCGATGTCTACAGCCTGGCCCGGGGGATCGTGGCCGACGCCGATTTCCGGGTCACCCACATCAATCCGAGGAACCCCGAAATTCCGCCCGACCTCGATCTGCTGGTGTGGCTGCAGCCGCGCCGCCGGATCGAGCCGATGCTGGAGGAAACGGTCGACTACCTGAGACGAGGAGGCAACGTCCTCCTGGCGGCTCAGCATTTCAACCTTCAGTCGCGACAGTATCCGGGTTCCGATTTCAAGGTGGTCTATTGGCCCCAACCCCAGTCGCCCGAGGTGGAACGACTCTATTTCCCCGGCCTTGGGGTCCGGCTGGTCCGGGAGGTGCTGTTCGACGAGCTCAGCACCCGGATCGCCCTCCGTTCCCAGGTCGAGCGGTCCGGTCGCCGCGAGTTCGAGACGATGGTCTCGGCGCTCCCCTTTTCGATTCGGGCGGCGGCGGGCAACTTTTCCGAGGATTCCCTGGTGACGCGCGGCCTCGGGGATCAGGCCTTCACGTGGGCGAACCATTTCGACCTGGACGAGGCGCGGCTCGACCGCCTGGGAGTCCGGGTAACGCCCCTGATCACCACATCCTCCCGGACCTGGAGTTTCGCCTGGACCGGCGGCTGGCTTCCGGACGAAATCCTCGACGGGCCGGACCTTGACGAGCGGGGGCGGCCCGCCTGGTTGGGGAGAAGACCGCTGGCCGTTCTTCTTGAAGGGACTTTCCCACCCCTGGTGCTCTCCGAGGAGGAGGGCGGAGCCGAGGGGCCCGAACCCCCTTCCGGTGAGGCGACCGAGGACGCCATCGGTGATTCCGCCCTGCCGGGACGCCTTCTATTCATCGGCTGCTCGGAGGTCTTCAAGAACCACCGCATCCGCGAGAACGAGTTCCGGGGCGACCATCTGCTGCTCAACGCCGCGGCGGCCCTGGCTCTCGACGAGGACCTGGCGCGGGTGATGACCCGCCGCCGGACGGCCGAGGGATTCGATTTCGTGTCGCCCGGCCAACGCCTCTTCTGGCGTGCCCTGGTGGTCGGGGGCCCAATCCTTCCGCTGTTGGCCGTCGCCGGCCTGCGCGCCAGACTGCACATGCTCAAGTCCTCGAGCGGGCAGGTCGGCGCGCTCGCCTTGGCCGCGCTGGCTGCAGGCTTCGAGCTCCATCTG
>CAYRCA010000847.1:0-1685 GCA_964422565.1 uncultured Acidobacteriota bacterium
GGGCGTCGCGCGGCTCACCGATCGGTGGCACCCGCGCTTGCCCGAGGCGGTCTATTTCGAACTGGTTCCCCGGGCCAACCAGGTTCCCCACCCGTGATGAAAGCCTCTCCCCGCCCCGAACCGACGCGGCGACCACGAGCATCCGCCCTTGAGACGCTGGCACCCGCCGCGGGTTTGGCCGTCGCGCCGGGCCAGAGGCCTCCAAGATAAGGGTCTGGATGGAAAGGGGAGACCGGACTGGTCAGAAGGGGGCGGCCTGGAATACGCTGGTGCCGAGACGTCAAGTCCACGGTCCACGGGATATTTTCAGATGCGTAAAGCGGAGAGCAACAACCGAGGATTTGAGAGGGAGATATCGGGGCGCGGAGGAGCGTCGCGAAAGTGGAGCCTGCCGTCAATACCGCTGCTGGGAGCGTTTCTGTTCACCTCGGGTCTTTTCGGCGGAGATGCCCCGAAGGCAGTACCCGATACGGAGATCTCCGCCGCCGATCCCGAGCCGAACGATAGGATTCCGAGGCCGCCCTTCCAAAACATGCGGTTCGAGGAGGACTGGAGCGTCTTGGGCCGCGAAGACAGTCTCTCGTGGCCGGAGAATCTCAAGTATGTCTCCCTGGGTCGCGATGAGGGGCCCTTTCTGAGCCTCGGAGGCCAACTGAGGCTGCGCTCCGAAACTTGGCGGGACTTCGGGTTCGGCGGGGCGGCGGGCGACGACACCTACGGGCTTTCCCGCCTGCGGCTCCATACCGATTGGCAAATGGGTCCTCACTTCCGCTTCTTCGTGGAGGGTTTGAGCGCCCTGTCCACGGGGCGCGACCTGCCGGGCGGCGACCGCATCCTCGACGTCGATTCGGCCGACTTTCAGAACGCCTTTGTGGATCTGCGCTTTCCGACCAACGATGGGTCCCTCACCCTGCGCGTCGGACGCCGGGAACTGCAGTTCGGTCGCCAGCGACTGGTCAGTCCTCTGGACTGGAGCAACACGCGGCCCCGCTCCTTCGACGGGATCCAGGGGATCTACCGGACGACCGGCTGGCGGGTGGACGGCTTCTGGACACGACACGTCCGGACCCACAAGTACGCACTGAACTCCAGCACCACCTCCGGCACCGACCTTTACGGACTCTACGCCGCCGGCGGGCTGGGCCGCGCCGTTTCGGAGTTGGATCTCTACTGGCTGGGCCTGACCCGCCCGTCGGCGACCTACGGCGGAGTGACCGGCAAGGAACAGCGACAGACATTCGGTCTGCGGGTTGGGGGCCGAGTTTCGGACTACCGACTCGATTTTGATCTCGAGGCTGCGGCCCAACTGGGCGACCATGTCGGAAGGGACATCCGATCCTGGATGGCGGCGAGCCAGATCGGCCACAGTCCAACCTGGCGGACGGCTCCCCGATTCTTCGTCGGACTTGACCTGGCGAGTGGAGACCGGAATCCGGACGACGCTCGGGTGGGCACCTTCAACCATCTCTTCCCCCTCGGCCACGCCTACTTCGGGGACATTGACATGGTGGGGCGCCAGAACATCGTCGATTTCAGCCAGGGGGTGGTCCTGCGGCCCACGGGGAGGCTCGCGCTTACGGCCGAACTGCATCGCTTCCGGCGGATGAGTCGAGAAGACGCCCTATACGACGCCGGAGGCGGAGTCGTTCGTCAACGTCGGCTCCCGCGTGACCAAAGGCGACGTC
>CAYRCA010000848.1:0-1681 GCA_964422565.1 uncultured Acidobacteriota bacterium
ATTCCCGGCCGTCGGCGGCGTGGCCCACACCCATTCCCGGTTCGCCACCGCCTGGGCCCAGGCTCACCGCGAGATTCCCTGCCTGGGCACCACGCACGCCGACTACTTCCACGGCCCCGTACCCCTGACCGAGCCGTTGACGCCGGAAGAGGTCCGGCGCGATTACGAACTGAACACCGGCAGGATCATCGTTCGGCGCTTTCGGACGCTCGATCCGGAGAGGTTCCCCGGCGCCCTGGTGGCCGGGCACGGCCCATTCTGTTGGGGTAAGACGGCGCTGGAGGCCGCCCACTGCGCGACGCTGCTCGAGGAGATCGCTCGGATCGCGTATTACACCGTGGCGTTGAACCCCGCGATTCGGCCGATACCCGAACCCCTGCTGGACAAGCATTTTCTCCGCAAGCACGGACCCGACGCCTATTATGGACAGGACGGGGGCGAGTCCGGCGATTGAACCGGTCGGTTGCCGCGTCGGATCAACCGAGCACAAAGAAAGGAAGAGTAAGGATGTTCAAGTATTCAGGCGCGGCCAGCCTGCTCGTCGCGGTCATTCTCGTCTCTCCCGCGGACTTGCGGGCGGCGGGGGAGCACCGGATCGACATTCGGGGGATCTACGGCGGCATTCCCCAGGACGTCTTGGACGGCGAGCGCCGACTCGCCGACTACGGGGTCAACGCCGTCTTCCTCCGCTCGGGGAGCGTCGACGCCGAGAAGGTCCGGATCGTCAAGTCCCAGGGAGCCTGGTTCTTCGCCGAGTTCAACACCATGCACCTGGCCTCTTTCCTGGAGGAGCATCCCGACGCGGCGCCCGTCGGCCCCGACGGGAAGGTCTCTCCGCCTCCCGACAACTGGCAGGGCGTCTGTCCCACCCATCCCGAATACCGGCGCAACCGCATGGCCGAGTTTCGCCGGTTGCTGGAGGAATACGAGCTGGACGGAATCTGGCTCGACTACCACCACAGCCACGCCGCCTGGGAGCGGGCGGAGCCGCTGCTGCCCGACACCTGCTTCTGCCCCCGCTGTCTGCGCGAGTTCCGGGCCGTCCGGGGAATCGAGCTGCCCGCCTCCGTCCCCAAAGCCGCCGAACTGCTTCTGACCCGGCACGAACCCGAGTGGGTCGAGTGGCGGTGCGGCGTTTTCACCGACTGGATCCGGGAGTTTCGCTCGATCATCGACCGGACCAGGCCCGGCGCGCTGCTGGGGACGTTCCACTGCCCCTGGACCGATGAGGATTTCGACGGCGCGCGCATCCGGAAGCTGGCCATCGACCTGAAGTCACAGGCGCCCTACATCGACGTGTTCAGCCCCATGCCCTACCATGCCCGCTTCGGCCACGCCCGGGACCTGGGCTGGATCTCGGACCGCGTCTCCTGGCTGGGGGAGTATCTGGGAGTCGAGGGGAGGGCCGGCGAACGGATCCGGATCTGGCCCATCGTCCAGCTCTCGGACTGGGGCGAGGCCGTCCCGGAGGAGCAGGTCGTTCCGGTCCTGGAGCGCGGAACGACGCCTCCCTCGACCGGGGTCCTCATCTTTGCCTGGAACTCCCTCGCCCGGGACGCGGAGAAGGTCGAGCGGATGCGGGAGTTCTACCTTCCGATTCAAGATAAGCCGGTCGAGCCGTGACGGGGACCCCGGACCGAGTGGGTCACCGCGGAGCGCCCCGGACTCGAAGCCGCGAGCG
>CAYRCA010000849.1:0-1668 GCA_964422565.1 uncultured Acidobacteriota bacterium
GAGTTCCACCACGGCCGAGCCGAGGCGGTGGCCGAGGCACCCTTCGACCGAGAAGCCGAGATTTTCGACGCGCTGGTCATGAGCGTCCGCGACTACTACGACAAGATCGGCATTTTCAAGGGAGTGTTGGAGGCCGTCTCGGGCGGCGTCGACTCCGCGCTGGGGACGGCCATCGCTTGCCAGGCGATGGGACCGGATTTGTTGACTCTCTACAATCTCCCTTCCCGGTTCAACTCGGAACGAACTCGGTCGGCCGCCCGGCAACTGGCCTTGAACTTCGGTGTGGAATACCGGGTGGTGCCGATTCAGGGAATCTTCGACAGGGTGCTGGAGGACTTCGAGCGGTATCTGCGTCCGGTACGGCAGTCCATCACGTTGGAGAATCTGCAGGCCCGCATTCGGGGCCTGATCATGATGGCCGAGTCCAACGACCGGGAGGCGCTGCTTCTGACCAACGGGAACGAGACGGAGATGGCCCTGGGGTACGCAACCCTGTACGGCGACATGGTCGGCGGACTGGCGGTGATCGGTGACATTTCGAAGCCCGACGTTTATCGTCTGGCGGTCCATGTCAACCGCAGGTGGGGTTGCGAGATGATTCCGGAGGAGACGCTGCGGATTCCCGCCTCGGCCGAATTGAGGGAGGATCAGGTCGATCCCTTCGACTATGGGGTGGTGGGACCCGTCGTCAGCGAGTACATCGAGACCGGGGCGAGTCCCCGGGATCTGACCGAGCGCTTTGCCCGGCGGGAGTTGGATCCGGATCATTTTGGAGGTGAGGCCGGTCTGTACGGCCGGTATACGATCGAGACCTTCGGCGCCCTGGCGGAGGACCTCTACCGGACGCTGAGCCGATCGGTCTACAAGCGGATGCAGGCGGCGCCCATCGTCGTGGTGTCGGAACGCTCGTTCGGGTTTGATCTGCGGGAGACGATCATCAACGGCTGGAGCGGTTAGCCCGCGTTTCCGACCAGAGTCCGTCGCGAGGAGTCGGAGTGGTGCGTGGATGCACTGCTCCGGTCAGAAAATGCACTCGGGGTACACGCCGAGAACCTCCCCACATCCCTTACACTTAACGGTCTCCGGAATCTCGGCGAAGCGGGGGATGGTCTTCCAGACCGTAAGGTCGTGTTCCGGTACCGACTCCCCTTCCGGGGGGGTAGGGGAGCGGCGCACCTGCTTCACCCGGTATTTGTAGATGGCGGCGAGGTCGCAGTGATGACAGTGTATCCTCTTGAAGTTGGTGGCCACCTCGACCGTGCGGAATTGGTCCTGGGCGATCACGGTTCCCGGTTTGGCTTTGAGGTGGCGTGCGTTGAACACAGCGTCTCCGAACTCCCTTCCCTTCAGTGGGCCCCATTTTAGCCCAGTCGGGGGCACCTTTGAAGCGGAGGGGGAGTCGTAGCGGTTCAGCGGTGGAAGAGAATCGGCGATCCCGGGAAATATTCTTGCGATGCTTTTTTGAAGGCGGCCGGCGATTTTCTGAAAATTCTTTGAAACCGCTGGACATAGGCGCGCATCTAAACAGGTTGCACAGGGGCCTCGGAATCCGTATGATGGGGCCTTGCGGCGGCGACCGGCCGTCGGGTTTGCCCAGTCTTCTGGAAGCAGGCCGAGATCTTTGACAACCGGGTAGGAAATCAGGAACGGGACACGAGTCGAGATCAA
>CAYRCA010000850.1:0-1666 GCA_964422565.1 uncultured Acidobacteriota bacterium
GACGTCGAGAGAGGCGAGCGGCCGGAGAGCGCGAGTTGGCCGGGTTTGGAGTCGCTGTCCGCCGCGGCGGCGGCACTCCCCCGGGAAGCGCCCCCGGAGCCCTCGTGGGAAGCGGAGGAGAGGAGCGCTAGCGGTTTCTCTCTGGAAGCGGAAGAGGAGAGGATGGTCCCCGAGGCCGAGCCGGGAGGCGTGACTCCGGAAGTCGAAGCGCCCGTCGAAGCCCTCGAGCCAGAGACGGAAACGGTCGACACCGCGGCCGGGTCCGAATGGGATCTCGACATGCCGCCGACCGAGGCGCCTCCGCCGGAAGAGGTATTCGCCGAGGACAGTGCTGCGCGGTTGGCGTCGGAAGACGCACCCGCCTACGGCGAGCGCGAGCCCGAGAGTCCGGCGACGATCGAGACCGGATGGGAGACGTCTCGAGACGTCGAGCCGCCCCTCCAAGATCCGTGGACCTCGACGGGAGAAAGTGCCGCCCCGCCCCCGGCGGAGGCGGCAACACCGGTTGAGGGGGAAGGGACCCGCGCCGGCGACGCGGGAGGCATCTACGAGCTCGAACCCCTGTCGAAGGTCGCGGCGGAGGAGCTCGGGCTGTCGGACGAGGAGTTTGAGAAGCTGATGGGAAAGGCCTCCATCGACTGGAAGGAAGCTGCGGCCACCGGTGTTGAGGGGCAAGCCGCGGGCGAACGCCTCGACCGGGGGGAAGCGCCGGCCGAACGGATTCCCTCTCCGGGGGAGGGCTTCGGCGCCAGGGAAGAGGTCTTGCGGGAGTCGGCCGAGAGCGAGGTCGGCCAACCGGCCGAGAGCGAGATCGCGGAGCCGGTCCAAAAGGAGGCGGAGGGCGTCGCGGCGGAGCCTTCTCTCGAGGCGGAGTCCCATGCCGCAGTGGAGACTCAGCCGCTGTCGGCGGAGGAGGAGGCGATCCACGCCGACGCCCGTCGGTTTGCCCGCCTCCTGGTGGCCGAGATCAAGCTGTACAACGAGACTGAGGTGGAGGCGGGTCGGAATCAGGGCGATCTCTATCGTCGACTCAGTGAGGATATCGACCGCAGCCGCGAGATGTATGAAAAGAGGATCCATCCCATGGTCAGGGAGCGGACCGACTACCTCCATTCCGAGTTGGTGCGGGTCCTGGCCCGGGAGGACCCGAACCTGCTGGGTGTCGAGTATCCCGGGCCGAGGGTCGCGCGGGTTTCGGAAAGATCGTGAAACCGTCGCCCCCCGCGGGATCCCCTTGGGGAGGCTTGGGGGAAACGTCCGGTGGGACTGAAATCTCAAGCCACGGATTGCATGGATTTCACCGAGTGGGTGAACGCCGTGGCCGGGCCTCCAAGCCGAAGATGACGCCATGAAGTACGGGGTGATCGTCGACCGAGTCTTTATGGAACACGAGAATCCGCCGGGCCACCCGGAGCGGCCGGAAAGAATCGAGGCTCTCCTGCCCGTCATCGACGCTTTGGGGGACCGCATCGCCCGTCACCCGCCGGTCGGGCTCGACGACTCGATCCTGACGCGGGTTCACCGTCCCGAGCATGTGGACGAGGTGAGGCGGACCGCAGGGCGACCACCGGTCGCCTTCGACCCCGACACCTACGCGGGCCAAGAGTCCCACGAGACGGCCCGGCTCGCGGCCGGCAGCGCCGTCGGGCTGGTGGATCTGCTTTTC
>CAYRCA010000851.1:0-1654 GCA_964422565.1 uncultured Acidobacteriota bacterium
AACTCACCTTCGAACGACTCGATTCGGGCGTCCAGAGAGCGACCGTGGAACTATATGGCGCCGTCACCTCGCTTGGGAATCGGCTCCTGCATGAGTTCTCCGAGATGCTGGTGCGCGACAGGGACGGCGGGGGCGCCGACGCCGGCCGATCTGTCGCCAACAAGACACTCCTCCTGGAGCCCGGACGCTACAAACTTTCCCTGGTGGTTCGCGACGTCCACAGCGGCAAGATCGGCACGACCGAAAGCTCCCTCGTGGTTCCGCCAGCCTCGGACGCGCTCCACTGCAGTTCCCTGATCCTGGCCGAAAGCATCACCCTCGCTTCGGGCGAGGAGACGTCCAACTCGCTGGTCCTCGGCGGGAAATACAGGGTACTTCCAAACGCGGGCGGGATCGTGCGCCGTCCGCGGGATGTCTACTTCTACCTTGAGTTTTACGGCGCCACACGGGATCAGGCGACCGATCGGACTTACCTGCACCTCGACATGCGGATACTTCGAGATGGGCTGCCCTGGCCGTCGTCCGACGAGGTGGTCGAAGAAAGCAGTGTCTCCGCCGAACTGGTCGGGGACCGCGTCGTTCTGGTAGGTAAGGTGCCCTCGGCCCTCCTGGAGGCCGGGCCCTATCGCCTGGAGATCGCCGGCCGGGACGAGGTCGGCGGCGCGGAAAGCCTCGCCGGTATCGATTTCCGGGTTGAGGAGTGATGGGGTTTGCACTGCCCCTGCTGGCCTTTCTTCTTCAGATCCCCCAGTCGGACGTGGAGGAGCACTATCTGCGGGCCACGCAAGCCGAGCTGGGCGAAGACTGGATCCAGGCGGAAAACGGATATCGAAAGGTCATCGAGCTGGAACCCGAGCACGGCCCGGCACTCAACAACCTGGGGTCGGTGCTTCTGAGGCAGGGCCGATACAGCGAGGCGGCGGAGTATTTCGAGCGCTCCGCCTCGCTGTTGCCGGATATCCCGCGAATCCGCAGGAATCTGGGCCTGGCGTATCTTCAGGCGGGAAGATTCGGCCTTGCCGTGGAGCACCTCAAAGTCTACTTGGCGCACGCGCCGTCGGAGGGTGGAACCAGGTATCTGCTGGGGGCCGCTTACCTGGGGTTGCGCGATTTTCCAAGCGCCATCGAACACCTGGAGCGGGCCAGGAGCGCGTTGCCGGAAGACGGGGGTGTGCTCTATCTTCTGGCGGCGGCATACGCCAACTCCGAGCGGTTCGCAGAGGCGGAGGCGGTGCTGGAGGAACTCTTTCGAACCGAGAAGCCGGAGTTGCGACTGCTCCTCGGCGAGGCGTTGGAGGGCCTTGGCCCCTACGAGGATGCGCTGCGAGAGTTGGACAAGGCGCTTGAGGAGAAACCCGATCTGAAGCTGGCCCGTTTCTACAAGGGTCGAATTCTGTGGAGGGCGGGGCGGGCGGAGGAGGCCGAGGCGGAGTTCTCGGAAGAGCTGAAAGTAAACCCCTTCCACGGGCCCTCCTTCTTCTATCGAGGGGCCGTCGTGGAGCACCAGGGGCGTTTTTCGGAAGCGATCCAGGACTACCTCGAGGCTCTACGGCTGGATCCCGAACTGTCCGCTGCCTACCACCATCTTGGGCGAACCTATCTTAAGCTGCGGGACGAGGAGAACGCGCTCCGCTGGCTCCGCAAAGCCGTCGAA
>CAYRCA010000852.1:0-1631 GCA_964422565.1 uncultured Acidobacteriota bacterium
GACCACGACCAGCTTGACCCGCCCGCCGTAGCCGCGGACGAGATCGGCGCCCACCACCTCGTCCTCGGCGTAGTTGGCGCCTTTGATCAGCAGGTCGGGGCGGAGCGCATTGAGCAGTGCGACGGGCGTTTCCTCCTGGAAGACGACCACCAGGTCGACCATCTCCAAAGCGGCGAGGATGGCGCTTCGGGCGGCTTCGTTTTGAATCGGCTCGTCGCCGCGCAGGCGGCGGGCGGAGCCGTCTCCGTTGACGCCGACCACCAGGCGGTCGCCCAGCGCCCGGGAGCGTTTCAGAAGATCGATATGGCCGTGATGAAGGAGATCGAAGATCCCGTTGGTGAAGGCGATTCGGTCGCCTTTGCTTCGCCAGCCTTCCACCCGCGCGACGGCTTCTTCGAGGGTCGCCACCCGGGCCTCGGCGCTGCTCAGCTCCTGCTGATGGAGGGTATGGAGGATCTCCGCCGGGGTGGTGACCGCGGTTCCCAGCTTGCCGACGACGATTCCGGCGGCGATATTGGCCAGTTCGGCCGCCTCGGCAAGGGGGATTCCGACCGCCCGGGCAACGCCCAGAGCGGCGATCACGGTGTCGCCGGCGCCCGAGACGTCGAACACTTCCCGCGCCTCGGCCGGGAGATGCACCGGCTCCGACGACTCCCGGACGAGGGAGAGCCCCTCGGGCCCGCGCGTGGCGATCACGGCTTCCACGCCGAACTGTCGGATGAGGTGAAGCGCCGCCCGGCAGACGGAGGGGTCGTCGTGCGTCTCCAGGCCGGCGGCCTCGCCGAGTTCCTTCAGGTTCGGCGTCAGGAGGGAGGCACCGCGGTATCGGGAGTAGTCGTTTCCCTTGGGGTCGACGAGGACGGGTTTACCCAGTCCCCGGGCACGGTCGATCACCCCCTGGGTCACGGCGGGCGTGAGGAGTCCTTTCCCGTAATCGGAGACAACGACGGCGTCGCAATCGGCCAGCGCCTCGTCCGCGGAGGCCAGTACCCGGCGCGCCAGTTCGTCCGGAAGCGGCAGGACGGTCTCGGCGTCGACGCGCAGCACCTGCTGTCGGTCCGCGACGAAACGCGTCTTGACGGTGGAACTCCGCGCGGGATCCCGGAGGAGAGCGGGTCGACAGCGGGGCGAGCGCCCGAGCAGTTCCTCGATCTCGCGCCCCGTGGGGTCGTCCCCCAGGATTCCCACGACGGAGCAGGACGCCCCGAGGGAGAGGATATTCCGAACGACGTTGCCGGCGCCGCCGAGCATGGATTCCCGGCGGGCTTGGCGCAGGACGGGGATGGGCGCCTCGGGCGAGATCCGGGAGACCTCGCCGTAGACGTACCGGTCGAGCATGAGATCGCCGACCACCAGCACCCGCGCCCGGCTCAGCCTCTCCACTTCCTGTGCCAAGGCCGACCGATCCATCATCGCCAAACGACCTCTTTCCTCCTCGGGCATTCGGGGGGGAAGGTTCCGGGTTCGAAGTTCAAAGTTCCGAGTTCGAAGTTCCGAGTTCCGAGTTCAAAGTTCCGAGTTCAAAGTAAAGTTCCAAGGGGGTTGAAGTTCGAAGCTGCCGGTGGAGCTTTGAACTTGGAACTATGAACTTTGAACTTCTTTGAACTCTCACTGCCCCTCTTCCGAGACTT
>CAYRCA010000853.1:0-1628 GCA_964422565.1 uncultured Acidobacteriota bacterium
CGGGCATATCCTCATATTTACGCCCAATTTCGACAGTTTCAGCATCCGGGTCATGCAGGGGCGTTCATCGATCGTGGATCCCACGGAACATGTGATCCTATATACTCGGCCAAGCCTGAAATACCTGGCCGATGCGCTTCGCCTTGAAACCGTCTACTTTGAAACGCAGGGTCTCGATATCCAGAATATCCTGTCCATGTTGCAAGGCGGCGACGAGGGCGCGGAGAAATTCCTGACCCGTTGGGTGAACGAATTGCAGGCGATGATCAACCGGTCTTCATGCGGGGACTATTCGCGGATCATGTTCAGGAAAGCGTAACAGGGTGCCGGCCGGTTCCGTATTCCACTTGGGCAGAGGAAGCGATGGGCTTTGAATCGAGCAAGATCGGGTGTGGCGGCACGATCCGGGAAGCTTTGTATTCCCTTGAAAAATCGGGGCTGGAAATCGTGCTCGCGGTCGACGAACATGAAAAGCTCCTTGGCGTTTTGACGGATGGGGATATCCGGCGGGCCCTGTTGTCGGGCAGCACGTTGGATGCGGCCATCCAGGGATTGATACAGCGCCAATTCACTTTCGTGGGGCCCGGCATGGGAAGAGCGGAGGTCCTGGACCTGATGCGGGCACGCAGTATAAGCCAGATTCCCATCCTTGACGCCGAAGGGCGCGCGATCGGCCTGCACACGATGCATGAGATCCTGGGGGCGGTCGAGCGGCCCAATTGGGCGGTCGTGATGGCCGGGGGACGGGGCGAACGGTTGAGACCCCTGACCGACGATCTCCCCAAGCCGATGGTGAAGGTCGCGGGGCGCCCGATCCTGGAGCGCATCATCCTTCACCTCGTGGGATTCGGAATCCGCCGCGTGTTCCTGTCGGTGAATTTCATGGGGGAAGTCATCGAGCGCCACTTCGGGGACGGAGGCGGCTTGGGCTGCCGGATCGAGTACCTCCGTGAGGACAAGCCGTTGGGTTCGGGCGGAGCCTTATCGCTCCTTGCCGAGCGTCCCGCGGATCCCCTGCTGGTCCTGAACGGCGACCTGCTGACGCAGATCAACGTCGAAAACCTCCTGGCGTTCCACAATCACGGAGCCTTTACGGCTTCCGTCGCGGTCCACGAATACGTCCACACGGTGCCGTACGGAGTGGTGGAACGGAAGGGGGAGCGTATCACGGGCATACGCGAGAAACCTTCCCAGACCTGGCTCGCCAACGCGGGCATCTATGTTCTGGAACCCGATTTGCTGGGAAGGGTGCCGAGGGATACTTTCTTTCCGATGCCCGCTCTCCTCGAAGAGTGCCTCGACCGGGGCGAAGCGGTCGGCGCGTTCCCCATCGAAGAGGAGTGGATCGATGTGGGGCACCCCAGGGAATTACAACGTGCACGCGGGGAGGAAATCAAGCCGTGAGATGGAAAGGGCGCAAAGTCATGGTGACCGGTGCCGACGGTTTCATCGGCAGCCATCTCGCCGAGCGCCTCGTCGGGCTGGGCGCCAACGTGCGCGCCTTCTGCTTCTACAACTCGAACGGGTCGTTGGGCTGGCTTGACGACGCGGAAGCACCGGTCAGGAAGAGCCTGGACGCGCGGCTGGTCCCCGGTCGGAGCGCCACAAGCCCGGCCTCCGGTCAGAGT
>CAYRCA010000854.1:0-1623 GCA_964422565.1 uncultured Acidobacteriota bacterium
CAGAACCAGGGAGACCCGAGACTTCGGACTTCACCCCACGTTCAGGCGGGAGGAGCGACTCCCATGAGGCGCGAAGGAGCCTCCCCGTAGTCCCTCACCTGACGAAATGGCCCATGCGACTCCAGCGCGTCCGGGTGAAGAAGAAAGCGACGCGCTCCAGGTACAGCTTCCCCATCTCCGGCAGCGTGGTCCGCAAATAGGCGTCCGAATCGTCCTCGTAGGACCAGAAGACGATTAGAGGACGGCCCACAATGTACTCCCGATGGAGAAACCCGAAATACCGACTGTCGGCGCTGTCGTCCCGGTTGTCTCCCATCATGAAATAGTTGTCCTTCGGAATCGCCACCGGACCGTAGTTGTCGCGTTTCGAGTTAAAGGTCAGAAAGTGCGGGCTGGAGTCCCGGTGGTTGACACGGGAATCCTTGTGGACCTTGTAGGGCTCGTCGAGAGGCGTGCCGTTGATGTAAACGGTCTTGTTCCGAATCTCCAGGGTCTCGCCCGGCAGGCCGACCGCCCGCTTCACGTACAACACCTCGGGATCGTCGGGGAACTTGAAGACGACGATATCTCCCCGCCGGATGTCGTGCGCCGGAGTGAATCCAGGGGGGGACAGAAAGCTGTTTCGATAGGTGAATTTGTCGATCAGGAGTCGATCGCCCACCAGGATCGTCGGCTCCATGGAAGGGGTGGGCACCGTCATGGGGTGCACGACATAGGTCGTGACGAACAGGGCGATGATGGTGCAGTAGACCGTGGCGATGAAGTACTCGCGGAAGGTACTGTATTGCTGCTGGAGTTCCTTGGAGGACTCTTCTTTCTTGGACATAGACGTGCAAAGTTAGTGGTGTTGACTTCCCCGCTGACGGTTCGACGCTTCCCATTCTACCGCTTTCACGCCGTCGGAGTCGTGTCCGTTGCCGCGATCGGCACGACGCCGGACCGATCGTGACACTCCTCGAGAAGTTGGGAGATGGTGCGGCCCGACCGCGGGTCGACGAGATCCGGGGCGATCTCCGCCAGGGGAACCAGCACGAACCTCCGCTCGGCCAGCGAGGGGTGGGGGATCGTCAAGGCCGGAGAGGACAAAACCACGTTGCCGAAGAAGAGGATATCGATATCGATGGTCCGAGGGCCCTTGGCCCGCGAGGGACGACGACCCAGGTCGAACTCGATCTCCTTGCAGCGCTCCAGCAGGCCTTTCGGGTCGAGAGACGTGCTGGCTCGGCAGACCAGGTTGAGAAAGGGCGGCTGAGACCTGAAATCCACCGGCTCCGTTTCGTACAGGGAGGAGCGTTCCTCGACCCGGACTCCGCCTTTCCCAAGCCGGTCCACGGCCTGAGTCAGGGAGGCCTCGCGCCGCCCCAGGTTCGAACCCAGCGACAGGAACACGAAAGTCGCCATGATGTGCTGGAATCTAGCGGAATCGGAGGGGTAAGTTCAAGGGCGCGGCGCCCAGCCCCAAGGCGGGGCGTTCCGCGTTTCGCGCTCCCGCAACGTTCCGACCGGCGAGGGCGGGTCCTCGCAGCATCCTCCCCCGCCACGTGTGGCGGGAATCGCCGCCGGGAATGGAATCGTGTCTCCAGTTCCCCAGGGGAAACCCGAATCGCGAGGGCTGGGAGTCGG
>CAYRCA010000855.1:0-1619 GCA_964422565.1 uncultured Acidobacteriota bacterium
AGCGTTACTGTGTTATTCGAAACTGAGCGACGTCACGTCCATGTCCAAGGTGCCCCAATCGCCCACCGCCACAACCAGATCGTGGTTTTGGGGCAGGTTCACGGCGCTGAACTCCCTCCGTGCCGGGGAATTTGTAGTTTGGTCGATCGAGAACGCCTTGACGCTCACCGGGTGCTCCGCGCTTCGATTCCCGACGCGGATCAGGGAGAGCTCGGGCGAAACGGTAATGTCTGCCTCTTCGTCTGGTGCGCCCGTGAGGCCCTCGACAGCGATCGCACGCGCCTGCCCGTCCACCTGCCGCGCCAGCGTCAGCGCGAAGGTCTTGGCCTGCCCCGGCGTAAACCGGATCTGTGTTCCGTCCGCATTAATGGCGAGTTCGTCCTCTTGTCCAGCCGCCGTGGAGACTCCTTCGATGGACATCGAGCCGTGATCAGGCATGATCGTGCCGTAGGAGTAGACTCCGGTCTCGCTGCCGACGATCTTTCGCGTGAGCGCCGTATCCATCGGGAGAAGGTACATCCCGGGGATCAGATAAGCGGGGTGGCTGTTGGGAATCTCAGCGAGGATCTGTCCATTGAAGTTTCCCGTTCGCAGCCCCAACCCGTCGGTGATCTGTAGGTCTGCCGGCGAGAGCAGGAAGTCGATGATGAACCTCGTCAGCCCGAACGGACCGCTGAAGGGCAGGTCGTGGTCCGCCAGGAGATAGGCACCGTTGGTCATCATCCCCAACGTGATGCCTTCGGACGAAGAGAACTTTACGTCCGACCCGCCAACGAAGTAGTCGAAGTGCAGGGCGCCGTCGACCACTTTGAACTCGAGGCGGCAGTTGGGATTTTCGGGATCATTGCAGTCCCAGACAAACAGTTGAACGTCATTCAGGCTTCCGAGCGTTGTGCTCTGGTCGGGGGACAAAACCGGACCCGGGTGGCCGTCGGGATAGGCAAACCGGAACGGCATCACGCAGTGCGAGTCCGAGAGCTTGTCGAAGTAGCCCGCGTCCCACGCGGCGCCGGCGGGGATGAAAAACAGCAATGGCGCGTTGTTCCGATCACATCCACGAAGGAAGGTGGCCTCGATTTCGCGCGTCGATCGATCCACCCGGGCAAGACCCTGCCGCCCCTGGTCGTGGAAATGAATCAGGCTTTCGCGGCTGAGAAGTTTTCCGTGGACGGCTGTCAGCATCTCGTGCAGGGGTGCTTTTGTCAGCGTCGTCTGGTTCGTGTTTCCCTGCCAAAAGCGGTCAGCGACGGTCGCCGCCAGCGAGGTGCAAAACCCGGTTGCGAGCCCACCGTTGTCTTCTCCCTTGAGGAAGTGCTTGTAAAAGCCGTAGTAGGCGGCTGTGAGGATCGGATGCCCGAAGATGGGATCTAGGAGCTCATGCCATACCTCCGTCTTCCCGAACGTCTGCTCGAACGTGCTCCAGCTCGGGATTCCGTCCGCGAAATTCGCGAAGGTCAGGTTGTGGACACCGTATTTGAAGGGTATCTCCAGGATTCGCGGCTTCGATGCGACCCGCGGATTGCTCACTCGGCCGTCCGGATTCCGCACTTGTACGACGACGGAGCCCCCGGATGACCCGGTTCCGCTGGTGCCCGTCATCGTGAAGCGTAACTGTTGCG
>CAYRCA010000856.1:0-1615 GCA_964422565.1 uncultured Acidobacteriota bacterium
ACCCGGCCGTTCTGGTTGAGGGCGGCGAAGAAGGGCGCCAGCGCGAAGTAGATTTCCGAAGCCCTCCGGTTCCGCCCCTCGTACCACGCGGCGATCATCTCCTTCATCCAGTCGCCGAGGATCGAGGACCCACCGCTGACCACGCCCACGCCGCGCTGCGTCAACACCTGGAGCACCATCGTGTCGTCGCCGCAGTAGATGGAGAAATCCGAGGGCGTCCGCAGCGCATACTCCGTCGACTGCGTGGGGGCGATCCCCGCCTCCTCCTTGATCCCGCGAATGTTGGGGCAGTGCGACACCAGCCGCTCCAGCGTCTTCGGTTCCATGTTCACCCCGCTGAAGAGCGGGATGTTGTACACCATGATGGGCAGGGACACGGCCTCGGCGACGGCCCGGAAGTGCCCGTCGATCCCTTCCTGGGTGGGCTTGGAGTAGTAGGGTAACACCACCATCAGCGCGTCGAAGCCCAGTTGTTCGGCCGTCACGGCCAGCTTGAGAGTGGTCCGCGTGCCGGCCGTCCCCACGCCGGCGACGACGGGGACGCGGCCGCCGATCGACTCCAACCCCGCCCTCCAGACCTCCACGCGCTCCTCGTCGCTCATGGTGTGAAACTCGCCGGTCGTGCCGGTCAGGATCAAGGAGTCGCAATAGTCGTTGTGGATGGTGAACTCGATCAGTTTCGAGAGGGCCTCGAAATTCACCTCCTCGTCCTCGGTAAAGGGGGTCACCGGCGGAACCGCCACCCGGCCCATGATGTCCAGTAGTGTTTTCATTGCATTGATCCTCGTGAAGAAAGGCTCCAAGACCGAGTGTCGGAGCGCGGTTTTTACTGGGGCTGAAAGACCTCCACCCCCATGTGGGTTCTACCGCGAAAGGCGGCGTACACGACGCCGTTAGAATCGGCCCGGACCCAGTTCACCTCCCGATCTTCCGTGGACAGGCGCCAACTCGTGATGAAGTCACCGTTGTTGTTGTACTTGACAATGCTGACCTCGTTGGGGCGGTGGCCCAGATTGCGGACTGTGACGTAGACGTTGCCCCAGCGGTCTCCGCCGATAGCGTGAAAATGGACCGGCCCGTCCGGGGGGTCGCCGTGGCCGAACTCGGTAAGGAATTTCCCGTCGGCGGTGTATTTCTGTACCGGCCCGTAATAGTTCGAAATGAATACGTCGCCGCAGGGATCCACGTAAAGGCCGTGCGCGGCGTTGAACTCGCCGGGGTAGAGCCCGTCCTTTCCCCAGTCGTACAGAAACTCGCCCGAGTGCTCGTAAACGGTGACCCGGGCGTTGTCCACGTCCACGACAAACAGACGCTGGTGGTCGTCGAACTGCATTCCGTGGGCGCGGAGCAGCATTCCCGGAGCGATGCCCTTCTCCGCAAAGATACGGCTGAATTCCCCGTCGCGGCTGAACACCTGGATACGGGGACGGTCCGACTTCTCATCGCTCACGTAGATGAGGCCGTCCGCGTCGACGGCGGCGTCCCGAGGCTTGGTGAACTGACCCGGTTGGTTCCCCCGGCCGTAGCCGATCTCGTTGAGAAATTCGCCTTCCGGTGTGTAACGCACCACGCGGTGGCTGTTTTCGTCGACCACAATCACGTTCCCGTCGTTGTC
>CAYRCA010000857.1:0-1615 GCA_964422565.1 uncultured Acidobacteriota bacterium
TGCGCTCGGGGCGAACGAGAACGCCCAGGTCGCCGTCGTGCAACGCCTCAAAGGCGCTCTCGTCGGTCACGTCGTCGCCCAGATAGGCGCAGGCCGATGAGGGCTCCCGATCGCTGAGGATCCCGCGGACGGCATCGCCCTTGGTGACTCCCGGGGATCGCAATTCGATTCCGCCGTCGAAATGATGCAGCTCCAGCCCCCCTTCCCGAGCGAACTCCTCCCACTCCTCGAGCGCCCGACTGAAAAGACGGTCGGCCCACTGCGGATCCATGCTCCGCCGATGCAGGGTCACGCAGCCCGGCTTTACCTCGGAATGCTCCGTCAAGCCGGTCCGACGCACCCAGTCAACCGCGCGGGCGAGTCCCCGCTCGACCTCCGGGTCGATCGGCGCCAAGGTGTAGCCCTCGTCGGGCAGCCGGCGTTCGCGGCCGTGCGAGCCCCAGACTTCGACGATCCGGGCCAGGGGAAACAGCCCCCGGATTTCATCAACGGGACGGCCGGTCACCAAAACCAAGCGGGTCCTCCCGTCCAGGATTTCCCCCAGGCGCTCCTCGACGCCCGGGTAGGGGTGGGCCGACAGACGATCCGCCTGAAACGGAGCCAACGTCCCATCATAATCGAGCATCAGGATCGGCTCCCTCGACCGGGTGATACGGCGAAAGAAAACCGTCAGGTCGAAGTCGGCGTCCAGTTCCAACATCGGGCGGCGGCATCCTCTCCTCGAGTTTCCGGAAACCGGTTCGGCGTCGGGGGTTCGGCTCCGGGGGGGGGAGAAGGGCTTTCGCGCCGGTCTCCGCTTCGCTCCGCCCACTTCGCGGTTCCGTCGGCGCGATCACCACGGTGGGCCGAAAAGTAGGGGGTTCCATCCTCCCCGGCACCCTCGGCCGGTCCTCGGGGAACCCCGAAACGGGTCCCCGGCGCTCAATTGGATGGGGCTCTCCTTCCCCGCATCGGGTCGGCACACGGAACGGGTGGACTCGCGAGCATCCAGAGCACTCTGGCGATGTTCCGGATTCCTTTCGTAAATACTTTACCAAAATCCGGAGGAGAGTTGTCAAAGAAACTAATTATTTGGGAGTTTAAAACACAGGGAGAAGATCACATTCTCGACGTCGAATCTGCCCTTCTTCGGCGGGCCCACGGCGGGGGGCGCCACCCGTCGCGCCTAAACGGATATCCGGGGAGGAAATCCATTACTGAAACCCCCTACCGGGGACATGCATCGTAAGTATCAGAAAACATAGTAGATTGAGGTTTATAAAGAAGGAAAGCAACGTGAATATACTGCGGCTGTCAACAGCGTTTCTCGTGATTGGGCTGATCGCTTCATGGAATTTTTCGACTTCCGGCGACCAACCCCCCTTTCGCGCGGAAGTGGACATCGTCCGCGTGCCGGTGACGGTCGTCGACAAGGACGGCCGTCTGTACGGCGGACTGGACCGAGACGCTTTTACCGTGTTGGAGGATGGTGTTGAGCGTGAAGTCGAGAGTTTCTCCGGCGGCGAGTCCCCCCTCACCATGGTGGTGTTGGTCGAGCACAGTCGGGTCTCCCAGCATCTCCTCGGAGAGATCCTCAGCCCTGCCGCCGCATTCGTGGCCCAGACCCTGCGGCAGG
>CAYRCA010000858.1:0-1603 GCA_964422565.1 uncultured Acidobacteriota bacterium
CTCGGTCAGGCTTTCGTCGTCGAATTTCACACCCGGAAGCAGAGACACCTTTTGTTCATTGCGGAGTCGAAGAACGTCCTCCAGGTTCCCCTCCACGATCAAAACGTCTCCAACGCGCAGGGGTTCGAAGGGAACGCCCTCCGTAATCTGCCTCTCGCCCCGCAAAATGGAAACCACGGACACCTGATACCTCTCCCGGATGTGGGACTCCCGAGGCGTCCTTCCGACCAGGCGCGAGTCCCCGGGCACCTGGAACTCGGTCAGATAGGAAGCCAGATCGTAGGTGTCGGCAAGGGATTGCGCCCGCACCCTTTCCGGCAAAACCCTCCGGCCGACCACCAGGCTGTAGGCCAGGCCCAGGATCACAAACACGATCGCCAGCGACGTGAACTCGAACATCCGGATCGGCGGTTCACCGGCTTGTTCCGCCAGCGCGCTCACCAGGAGATTGGTGGAGGTCCCGATTACGGTCAGCATCCCCCCAAGGATGGCGATGTAAGACAGCGGCAGCAGGACCTTACTCGCACTGATCTCGAACCGGCGGCAGAGACTCAGGGCCAGGGGGATAAAGACGGCGACCACGGCGGTGTTGTTCAGGAAACCCGAGAGAAACGCGCTGACGGCGAGAAACACTCCGATACCGAGCCATCTGTACTGACCTACACGCCGACTCAAGTAGAAGGCCCCAACCTCCAGGACGCCCGTCTTCATGAGAGCACGGCTGAGGACCAGAAGGGCCCCGATGGTGACGACCGCCTTGTTGCTCAGACCCAGCGTGACTTCGTCGGGCCCCACGAATCCGACGATGAAAAGCACGGCCAAGAGGCCCATGGCCGTCACTTCGAGGGGGAAGATCTCCAGGACGAAAACCACCAGTGTCGCGACAATGAGCGACAGCATCACGGCGACTTCGACGGACATAAGCAAGATCTCTCCCAATACCGGTTTCGGAATGGAACCCCAGCACCCCCTCCCCGACCGGCGCGACGGCCCGTGCGCGGGAAGGTACGCCAATTCTGCCAGAATCACATCCTCGGTTCGAGCCAACCTAGTCGGCCCAGCGGAGTGGGGGGGGTCGGGAAACACAAAAGGACCGTCGGAACGGAGGGGCAAAAAAAAGCCCGCGCCGAAGCGCGGGCTCTATCTTAATCCCGGCGATGACCTACTTTCCCACCCGCTCTCGCAGGGCAGTATCATCGGCGCTGGAGGGCTTAACTGCTGTGTTCGGAATGGGAACAGGTGTTTCCCCTCCGCCACGATCGCCGGAAACTCACAATCGAGTCAACGGTTGAGTCGCACACCCTCAACCGACCTCTGGAGTGTCGGGACCAATCCACACTGCTGATCCTTTCCGAGTTTGCGGAAAGGCAAATTCTAGGTCAAGCCTCACGACCGATTAGTACAGGTTAGCTTCATCCGTTGCCGGACTTCCACACCCTGCCTATCAACCTTGTAGTCTTCAAGGGGTCTTCAGCCCGCCTACTATGGCGGGGGGAAATCTTATCTTGGAGCAAGCTTCGCGCTTAGATGCATTCAGCGCTTATCTCGACCGCACTTGGCTACCCAGCGGTGCCCCTGGCGGGACAACTGGAACACCATCGGT
>CAYRCA010000859.1:0-1603 GCA_964422565.1 uncultured Acidobacteriota bacterium
AGATGAATCCTCCCGGGTCGCAAGACCCCTGAAGGGCCGTGGGAGACCACCACGTTGATAGGCGGCAGGTAGAAGCGTGGCGACACGTGGAGCCGAGCCGTACTAAGTGCCCGTGCGGCTTGACCGGAATTACTACAGGGAAGAGGGAAGAGGAACTAGGTAAGAGGGGCTACCCCTCGGGCCTCGGAGCCTCGGACCTCGTACCCCTGAGATCCGCATCAAGGAAGCACAGCTGAAAACACCACCACGCAGAGCTCTGCCTGGTGCCCGACACACAACCCGAGACACCCGATCCAGAGGAAAGAGAAGGGGAAAAGTGCTTTCACTCTTCACCCTTCCCTCTTGACTCTTCGTTCCTGGTCGGTGGCTATAGCGCGGGGGATCCACCCGATCCCATTCCGAACTCGGAAGTTAAGCCCCGCAGCGCGGATGGTACTGCCGGGGGGACCCGGTGGGAGAGTACGACGCCGCCGATCTGATCGATGCGAACACCCCCGGCCTCCTTGGTGGAAGCCGGGGGTGTTTCGCGTTTCGGACCTCATGAACTTCGGCACATGGATAACGTCGAGACCCGGGCCGGGCTGGTCGCGCTCGTGGGCCTGCCGAACAGTGGCAAGTCGTCACTGCTGAATCGGTTTCTGGGCTCGAAGCTCAGTATCGTCACCGCCGCGGCGCAGACCACACGGGAAAGGGTGGTCGGCATCGACACGCGAGACGGGGTCCAGATCGTGTTCATGGATACGCCGGGCATCGTGGATCCGGCATACCTGCTCCATCGTTCGATGCTGGGGATCGTGCAGCAGACGGTGGCGGACGCCGACGTGACGGTGCTGCTGCTGGATGGGAGTCGCCCGCCGCCGGAGATCGCGCCGGAGACTCTGGCGCTTCTGCGCCGCCTTGGCGATCGGCTGATCGTGGTCATCAACAAGGTCGACATCGCTCGAACGGAGCCGGTGACCGAGCTCGCCGCCTGGGCCGAGGAGCACTTCGCGCAACCCCCGCTCAGGATTTCGGCCACCGCGGGCGCCCACGTCGAGGAGCTTCGGGCTCGCATCGTGGCGGCCCTGCCCGTCTCGCCCTTCCTGTACCCGGAGGACGAGATCTCCTCACAGACGATTCGGTTCTTCGTGGGGGAGCTGATCCGTGAGACCGTCTTCGAGCGGTATGCGGAGGAGGTCCCGTACAGCGTAGCCGTGCGAGTTGAGGAATTTCGCGAAAGTGACGAGCCTATCTACATCAAAGCGACGATCTATGTGGAACGCTCGTCGCAAAAGGGGATACTGATCGGGCGAGCTGGAGCGGCGATCCGCGAGCTCGGTGCGATCTCCCGTGCGAAGATCGAGCAGTTCGTCGAGCGCCGGGTATATCTCGATCTCTGGGTGAAGGTACTGCCGCGGTGGCGCAAGGATCCCAAGGAGTTGAGGCGATTCGGTTTCCCTGTACCCCCTGACGAGACTGCGTGAAGATGTTAGACCCCAAGCTGCTCGAGATTCTGGTCTGCCCGAAGTGCAAGGGCGACCTGATCCTGGAAAACGATCCGCCCGCGCTGCGGTGCGAGCGGTGCCGCCTGATCTACCCGATCCGCGAGGGGATCCCGATCCTG
>CAYRCA010000860.1:0-1596 GCA_964422565.1 uncultured Acidobacteriota bacterium
ATCCCTTCCGATTCCCGCCACCAGGGCTTCCCTCGACGCGAAACGCTCCTCCCCACTCAAACCGCTATTGAACCCCTCGGAAACCGCCCGGGTCGGGCGTCGACATTGCCGAGGCGCCCGCGATATAAGGGAAGCCTGTCCTGAACGAGGGGGAGAGATGATGTCGCTCGATCTGGGAACGTTTCTGAGTGGGAATTTCCAAGAGACCGTGCTTTTCCCGATGCTGATTTTTGTGGCCCGCGTCTGCGACGTCTCGTTGGGGACGCTACGAATGGTTGCCATCTCCCGAGGGATGAAAGGGCGGGCGGCGTTCCTTGGATTCTTCGAGATTCTGATCTGGCTTTCGGCGATCACGTACATTCTGCAGAACCTGACCACGATCGGCAACTACTTCGCCTACGCCGCCGGATTCGCCGCGGGCAACTACCTGGGGCTGAAGATCGAGGAGAAGATGGCCATCGGGCTGCTGGGGGTCACCGTCATCACCAATCGGGACGCCCGTGCGCTCATCAATCATCTGAAGGAGCAGAGATACGGGCTGACGATCGTCAGCGCCCTGGGCGCGACGGGACGCGTCCGAATGGTGCATTCGGTGATCCGTCGGAAGGATCTGGAGGGTTTGCGAAGGACGGTGGAGGAGTTCCACCCCAACGCCTTCTTGACGGTGCAGAACGTCCGCTCCGCTTCCAAACCGGTCCATCAGCCCTCGGAAGCCGTCCGGGCGCCGCTGTGGTGGCTGCGGAAGGGCAAGTAGGTCGCGGGGGTCTTCGCCTCCAAGAGTCCATTTCGCCAATGGGCGGGGGGCTCGATCCCTCGAAAGAGCACGCTAAACCGCCGCTTGATATTGTCCCAGGGTCGCGAGATTATGGGTGAGATTCGTGCGGGTTGGGAGGTGCGCTTGATATCGCGGGGGTGATTTTGCCCGAACGGTATGATGTCGCCATTATCGGAGCCGGAACAGCGGGGTTGGCCGCCCTTCGCGAGGTGAGGAAGAGCGCGGATAGCTTCGTGTTGATCAATCACGGCCCTTACGGGACCACGTGCGCCCGGGTCGGATGTATGCCGTCGAAGGCGTTGATCGAGGCGGCCGACGCGTTCCATCGGCGGGTTGTCTTCGAGGAGTTCGGTGTCCGTGGGGCGGAGGCGCTCGGAATGGACATCCCGGCGGCTCTGGAGCGGGTGCGCCGTGTGCGGGACGATCTCGTCCGAGGCACGTTGAAGGCGACCGACGGGCTCGGCGATCGCAACATCCCCGGCCGGGCGCGCTTCGAGGCACCCGACACGCTGTCGGTCGACGGACGTCTGGTGCGGGCCGCGAGGATCATCATCGCCACCGGATCGCGGCCGATCGTTCCCGAAGAATGGCGATCCCTGGGTGACCGTCTGCTGACCAGCGACACTCTCTTCGAACAGGAGGACCTCCCGGCGCGCATGGCGGTGGTCGGGCTGGGTCCCGTCGGCGCCGAGCTGGCCCAGGCTCTTGCGCGGATGGGGATCGAGGTCGCCGCCTTCGACATGGAGACACGGATCGGCGGCCTTTCCGACCCGGCGGTCAACGAGGCGGCGGTGGCCTGTCTGCGGTCGGAGTTCGACGTT
>CAYRCA010000861.1:0-1589 GCA_964422565.1 uncultured Acidobacteriota bacterium
CAAGGCCCCTGATGTGCTCGCGTTCCTCGAGGCGTTCACATTGACCACCCAGGACCAACTCGACATGCTCCCAGACGTGGAGATCGACGGGCTCGACCCGGCGGCGGTCGCCGCAGATTGGGTGGCGAACAACCAGAGCGTCTGGTCGGCCTGGCTTCCCTGAAGTCCAGACGCACACCTGAGAGGAGGCGGACGCTTCGACTCCGCCTCCTCTCGGGGAGTCTCAAGGCTGGTGACGGTGCCAGTCCACGTACTCGGGAGTCAGCGGCGTGTTTCCAAGCACGAGGTCGGCCGCCTTCTCCGCCAGCATCATCACCGGGGCGTAGATATTGCCGTTGGTCACGTACGGCATCGCACTGGCGTCCACCACCCGGAGCCCTTCGAGTCCATGCACCTTCATCGTGCGCGGGTCGGTGACCGACATGGGATCTGTCCCCATCCGTGCGGTGCACGAGGGATGCAGTGCGGTCTCACCGTCACGTCGCACCCATTCGAGGATCTCCTCGTCCGTCTCGACCCCCGGCCCGGGGGAAAGCTCGCCATCGTCGTAGGGCTGGAAAGCCGGCTGGGCGAAGATGTGCCGGGCCGCGCGGACCGCCTCTACCCACTCGCGCCGGTCCTGTTCCGTCGAGAGATAGTTGAAACGGAGGGCGGGCTTGGCACGGGGGTCCGCCGAACGGATCTTCACCGAGCCCGTGGAGTTGGAGTACATCGGCCCGACGTGGACCTGATAGCCGTGACCGCCGGCGGGTGACGACCCGTCGTATCGGATAGCGATCGGAAGGAAGTGGAACATGAGGTTCGGCCAACCGACATCGTCATTGCTCCTGAGGAACCCTCCTGCTTCGAAATGGTTGGTGATTCCGGGTCCCTTCCGGAAGAGCCACATCAATCCAACCAGGGGTCGACGCCACATCGCCATCCAGGGTTGGATGGAGACCGGCAGCTTCGAAGCGTGCTGGATGTAGACCTCCAGATGGTCTTGCATGTGCTCCCCCACCCCCGGGAGGTGGTGGACCATCTCCACTCCGAGTGGGCGGAGCTCGTCGGCGTTCCCCACCCCGGAGAGCTGGAGGAGTTGGGGAGTGTTGAACGCCCCTCCGCACAACACCACCTCGCCCGCCGTCACCTGCCGCTGCTTCCCGCCCTCGACGAACTCGACACCGGTGGCCCTCGACCCGTCGAAGAGCACCCTGGTGACAAACGCCCGCGTGACGACTTCCAGGTTGCGGCGGTCCTTCACAGGGTGGAGGTACGCCCGGGCGGCGCTCAGTCGACGGCCGCGGTGGATGTTGCGATCGAATCGAGCGAAGCCCTCCTGGCGGTGCCCGTTCACGTCGTCAGTGAGGGGATGGCCTGCCTGTTGGACTGCTTCGAAGAAGGCCTCGAACAACGGATTGTCCGCACGTCCTCGTTCCAGCACCAACGGACCCTCGCCGCCGCGAAACTCGTCGGCCCCGGAGAGGCACGTCTCCATTCGTTTGAAGTACGGGAGGCAGTGGGCGAAGTCCCAGGTCTCCATGCCGGGGTCACCCGCCCAACGCTCGTAGTCCATCGGGTTGCCGCGCTGGAAGATCATGCCGTTGATG
>CAYRCA010000862.1:0-1579 GCA_964422565.1 uncultured Acidobacteriota bacterium
GGTGACCGGCGAGGAGATGGACGAATTTTCCGTGGCGAGCCACCAGAAAGCCGCTGCCGCCACCGATGCGGGCAAATTCAAGGCCGAGATCGCGCCCGTCATCATCAAAGAGAAGCGCGGAGAGATGGTGATCACGCCCCGTTTCACCTTCGCGAAGTTCTTCTCCGAAGGCCTCGCGGCGGTCAACGTCGATGGAGACGGCCTTGGCGGGGACGGCCGGTGGGGCTACATCGATCGCGAAGGGAAGATGGTGATCGAGCCTCGGTTCGCCGCCGCCATGGATTTCTCGAACGGACTCGCGATGGTCAACGTGGGGGGACGGACGGGCCTTTTCGGAACGCACGCCTACGGAGGTGCCTTCGGCTATGTCGACCGGACGGGAAGCTGGGTCTGGGAGCCGACCGCCGCCGATCCGCCGGAGTTGGAGGACGATCCGGACTGACCGCCCGGTGCGGGCGGATTCGGGGTCGTTGCTCCGGCCACTCACGCCCCCGCAGGAGAGATACCCGCACGCTGTTGTTCCCATTCCCCACCTCCGGGAGTCGGACCTCCACTTGTCAACAGCCACGTCGCATCGATATGGTCCATCTGCGCACAGAATATCGAAGAAAAGGAGGTTAGAGACAATGTCGGCAAAGAGAATCCTCATGCTGGTGGGGGACTATGTCGAGGACTATGAGGCGATGGTTCCGTACCAGATACTGACGATGGTCGGTCACACGGTCGACGCGGTCTGTCCCGAGAAGAGGGCCGGAGACACGGTTCGAACGGCGGTACACGATTTCGAAGGGGACCAGACCTACAGCGAAAAGCCCGGCCACCGGTTTCGAATCACGGCCGATTTCGATCGAGTCCGGCCCGAGGATTACGACGCCCTTGTGGTTCCCGGAGGGCGCTCTCCCGAGTACCTCCGGCTCGACGAGAAGGTCTTGGAGACGGTCCGCCACTTCGCGAACGCGGGAAAGCCGATCGCCTCGATCTGCCACGGTCAGCAGCTGCTGGCGGCGGCGGGCGTACTGTCGGGTCGGCTCTGCACCGCGTACCCGGCGGTGAAGCCCGAGGTGGTCGCGGCGGGTGGACGCTGGGGGGAGGTCAACGAAGACGCCTCCAACGCCTATGTCGACGGCAGCCTGGTGACCGCCGCGGACTGGCCCGGCCATCCCGAATGGATGCGGAAGTTTCTGAGTCGCTTCGAAAATGGGCACTCGCGCCGCCTTTTCTGCAGCCCGTCCGAACTGTCGGACCGTGTGACCTGTCGGGCGTGTCGGACTCAGGCGGCGGTCTTGTGGAAGCGGCGGACTGCCAGGCCCAGCATGAGGAACCCGAGAACCGCCAAGGCCAGTATCTGCGGCCAGAGCGTCGACGGGCCGACCCCCTTCAGAAACACGCTCCGCACGATCACCAGGAAATACCGCAGGGGATTCAGATAGGTCAGCCACTGGACCGCCTCCGGCATGTTCGCGATGGGAAACATGAAGCCGGACAGCAGCACGGCGGGGAAATAGACGAAGAAAGCGCTCATCATGGCCTGCTGCTGCGTTTGGCTGACCGTCGAGATCAGAAGACCGATGCCCAGGGT
>CAYRCA010000863.1:0-1578 GCA_964422565.1 uncultured Acidobacteriota bacterium
AGCGCCTGGATGGCCCGGTCCGGGGCAACGGCAAGATCATCCAGGAGCTGGAGGCGGTTTTCCGCGGCGCCGGTTGGCGGGTCATCAAGGTGATCTGGGGAAGCGAGTGGGATCACCTCCTCGAGGAGGACGAGGACGGTGTTCTGGTCAAGCGCATGGAGGAAGTCGTCGACGGACAGTACCAGAAGTACTCGGTGGAGAGCGGCGCCTTCATCCGTGAGGACTTCTTCGGCAAGTACCCCGAGCTCCTGGCGAGGGTCGAGCACCTTGCCGACGAGGAGTTGCGGAGGCTGAAGCGGGGAGGACATGATCCGGCCAAGCTGTTTGCCGCCTACAGGCAAGCCGTTGAGAGCAAGGACGCCCCAACCGTGATTCTGGCCAAGACGGTCAAGGGCTACGGCCTCGGCGAGGCGGGAGAGGGAAAGAACGTCACCCATCAGCAGAAGAAACTGAACGAGGCGGAGCTCCGGCACTTCCGCGACCGCTTCGGCATTTCGGTGTCCGACGAGGAGGTCAGTCGAGCGCCCTTCTATCGGCCGCCGGAGAGCAGTCCCGAGATGGAGTACCTCATGGAGCGGCGCAGGAAGCTGGGAGGCTTTCTGCCGGTCCGCAGGGTCCGCTGCGAGCCCCTCAAGACGCCCGCCGAGGAGCTCTTCTCCGAGTTCAACGCCGGCACCGGCAGTCGCGAAGTCTCCACCACGATGGTCATCGTTCGAATTCTGGCCAAGCTGTTGCGGGATAAGACCGTCGGAAAGCTGATCGTGCCCATTGTGCCCGACGAGGCCCGGACTTTCGGATTGGAGGCGCTCTTTTCCCAGGTGGGCATCTATTCGAGCAAGGGGCAGCTCTACGAACCCGTCGACGCGGGCGGCCTGATGTATTACCGGGAAGCCAAGGACGGGCAGATCCTGGAGGAGGGAATTACGGAGGCGGGCTCCATGAGTTCCTTCATCGCCGCCGGGACTGCCTACGCCACCCACGGCGTCAACACCATACCCTTCTTTCTGTACTACTCCATGTTCGGCTTTCAGCGGGTTGGTGACCTGATCTGGGCGGCCGGCGACATGCGCTGCAAGGGTTTCCTGGTCGGCTGCACCTCGGGGCGGACAACCCTGAACGGCGAGGGGCTGCAGCATGAGGATGGCCACAGCCATTTGCTGGCGTACCCTCTACCCAATGTCTCCGCCTACGATCCCGCCTTCGCCTACGAGATCGCTATCATCGTCAGGGAAGGTATCCGGCGGATGTTCGAGAACCAGGAGGATCTCTTCTACTACCTGACGGTGGGCAACGAGAACTACACCCAACCCCCCCTTCCCGAGGATAGAAGAGAGGAGATCAGAGAGGGTACCGTCCGAGGGATCTACCGCTTCCGCCGGTCGGCCGAAAAACGGCCGAAACTTCGTGTGGATCTGCTGGGTAGCGGAGCGATCATGAACTGCGTGCTTCGGGCCCAGGAACTCCTGGGCGACCGGTTCGGGGTGGCGGCCGACGTCTGGAGCGTGACCAGCTACAAGGAGCTTCACCGCTCGGCGGTGGACGCGGAACGCTGGAATGTCCGGCATCCCGGGGAGAAGC
>CAYRCA010000864.1:0-1575 GCA_964422565.1 uncultured Acidobacteriota bacterium
ATTCGCATCGAGCTCACCGAGGACCAGCGCAAGCAGATCCGCGAAGCGACCGGCAAGGATGCTTCCAGCCTGGAGTTCAGCGCCCAGGAGCTCGAAGACCGCGTCGCCCCGTTCGCCATCGACGCCTTCTGACCACCAGGGGCAGCGGCGTGCCCGCGCCCCCATGGCGTCCACACACCCACCACAGGAGACCATCATGGAGAGCAAGGACCAGAAGAAGTCCATTCGCATCGAGCTGACCGACGAACAGCGCCAGAAGATTCGCGAGGCGACCGGCAAGGACGCCTCCAGCCTGGAGCTCAGCGCCCAGGAGCTCGAAGATCGGGTCGCGCCCTTCGATACCCGCCTCTTCTGACAGATCTCGCTGAGGTTTCGCTTCGAACGCGCCGGTTCACAGCCGGCGCGTTTTGTTTGGGGTGCGGCACGCGGCACGGGCCGGCCTCGATTCAGCGCAGCGGAAACTCGAGGAGCGGATCGCCCCCTGAAGAAACCGTCCGAAGGTTCCTCTGACCTTCGGTACCAGTTGTGCACGACCGCGCCGGCCACATGCCGTCGGCGCGTTCTTTTCCCCAGAACCGGGTGGTGGTCTCGATGGGAGTTCGGCGTCGGGGGCGCAGTCCGGGGCGCTGGTGGATCAGGCGCGTTTCGGATCCGGGCGCGCGCCGCGGCCCGTTCCTGATTATTCCCGCGAACGACATTTCCAGACGCTAGCCGGGCATGTCGACGCGGATTGCCCCTACTCGAAGCGAAGACGCACACGCGGCGCTCGCAGCAACTCGTACGTGGCTCCGGCGGGCCATGGCTTTGCTTCAAGGGCCGGCGTTTCTCGGACTGCCGCCCGGTGCGGGTGTCGCCGGCGAAGCATACGCTGTAACCAAAGTCACACGAATCGGTGACCGTCGTCATTGCTCGCGCTCCCTCCGGCCAGCTACTCTGATCCCCGGGCTCCCCGAGAGGGTGGCCGCCCCGCGAGAGGCGTCTCTTAGTTCCTTGCGACACGGAGCATAGTCATGCAGAAGCAGGGAAAAGCCCAGTCAGAACCGCATCGAGTTGACGGAAGAGCAGCGCCGGAAGATCCGCGACGCGACTGGCAAGGATGCCGCGGTGGTCGAGTTCAACGCCGAGGAGCTGGAAGAGCGGATTGCGCCGAATCGTTCATTCACCCCGTTTTAGAACTCGAAGAGCCACTCAAGGGAAGAGCAGAAGCCTGTTCTCTGCTCACGGCGAAAACAAGGTTGCAACGGGCCGACGGTGATCGTCGGCGCGTTCTTTTTCCGGTACGCCCGACATTGGCGGTTCGTTGGAGGTGCAAATCCGCTCGGGATCGGGTCGCGGGGATCGAAGCGATCCGCAAGACGCCGGGCGGGAGGGGAGCAGCTGGAAGAGGCGGGTGGCGAACTCGTCCCACCGCCGAACAGATGCCGGTACGTACGGGTGGTTCGGGCGGAGTCGGAATCTCCGACCTCCCTGCTTATCCGTCTTCCGTCAACGATACACGCCGGGAGAGAAAAGCGCCGCGACCCGGCGGCGCTAGTGGGAGGGTGTTTACGGGGAGGCGGAAGCCACGATTGCGCC
>CAYRCA010000865.1:0-1574 GCA_964422565.1 uncultured Acidobacteriota bacterium
AGGTAATCCTCCAAACGGCCGCCGGCGGGCCCCCGTGAATGTTCCGAAGAAGGGCGCCGCCCGCGAGGTCCCGACGTCCGTCGACCCGCCGAGGTTTACATAATGCATATTCTACGCACCTCAATGGGGCGGAACCTGGCCGCGCTCACCGGATTATCCACTGCAGAATCGCCCGTGCCGCTCCCCCGATGACGCGATCGGCCTGACAACTCGCTCGACCAGCCTGGATTTCGGGATGACGACCTGCCCAACGATGACCTCTCATGTACGTCGAAGGGTCAGGGCCGTGACCGCGGCGGCGTTGCTGCTGGCCGTCACGGGCTGCGGCGACGCAGCCGGTAGCCGATCCCGAGGTCCGGCCGGCGCTGACCTATCGGCGGGAGTGGGAGATCGAGCCGGAGGTCCGGGGGGCCGAGAATGAGCGCTGGGCGGGAGAAAACGAGATCGAGTCCGTTCGTGCTCGGGCCGTGCTGCGGGGCGACGCCGGAGGAGATGCCCCCGACGGAGGAGTTCGACTTCACCGTGCGTCAGAGCGGCGAAATCTACCGGGTGGTCGACCTTCCGGTCTACATCCCTTGAGCTGCCGCGAGGATGGACTCAGTTCGCACGGAACTTCCGACTCGCCTCCTCGAGCTGCCTTCGCTCCTCCTCCGTCAGCGAGGAGATGCCCCCCTCCGAGATCTTGTCCAGGATTCGATCGACCTCGTCCAGAGAACGGTGCAGTTCGCGGTTCCGGGCGGCGGAGATCACCGGAGGCTCGGGCGGGGCCTTGGGGGGCGGCTTGACGAGACTGGCGAGAGTGTTGGTCCAGCTGCGGGCCCGGCTCCGACCGCGCTGAGCGCCGACCCCACTCCAGGCGGAAGGTGCCCAGGGGGACTTCAGGTACGCGAACGCGGCGATCGCGCCCCCCAGGTGCGCCAAGTGGGCGACTCCCCGCTGCCCTCCGGTGACGGCGTAGATGAGGCTCATTCCCACGAGGAAACCGACCAGCCACTTCGCTTTGATCGGGAGGATGCCCCAGAAGTAGATCGGGTTGTTGGGCCAGTACATGGCGAAGGCGACCATGACGCCGTAAACCGCTGCCGACGCGCCGGCGATCGGGAACGGCAGCACCATGGAGAGCAGCGCCCCTCCCAGGCCCGCCAGGAAGAAGAACTTCAGGAATTCCTGCCCCCCCCACCGTTCTTCCAGCGGAGGCCCAAAAAAGAACAGGACCAGCATGTTGAACAGGAGATGCAGGAAACCCACATGGACGAACATGTAGGTGACCAGCGTCCAGAACTGCGGGAACAAGCGATCGGGGCTGAATACCAGGTAGGGCACCAGCCCGCCGAACACGAGCGTGAGGAGGAAGGCGCCCGCATTTGCCAGGATGAGGCGCTTGACCCAGGGGGTCACCACGAACCCAAAAGGATTCGAAAAGCCGGATGAGTACGCCATTTATCGATACAGCCCAGCTGGAGGTCGGACCTCTTAGAACCCCGCCTCTCGGGGTGCAGTTCCTCGATCGTCTGCGGCTCGAAAAAGGGGTCGCCGCATTCGGGGAGGGCGATCTGACCGCCCGTGTCGATATT
>CAYRCA010000866.1:0-1573 GCA_964422565.1 uncultured Acidobacteriota bacterium
GATGTGAAGGCGACGACCGAGCGGGATCAGGCGGTGACCATCAACGTGACGTACAACGACTGGGACCCGGACGGGGACCCGCTGGAGGTGACCTCGGTGACGCCGCCGTCGAGCGGGACGGCGGAGGTCGTGTCGGCCTCGAGCGTACGCTATGCGCCCAACCCGGATTTCACCGGCACCGATGGGTTCGACTACTTCGTCACCGACGGGACGCACGAGGTTCGAGGCCGGGTTACGGTCGAGGTGCTGGAGGAGAGGGACCGGTCGCGGGCCCTTGTCTTCCCCGCAACCGTGGACACCGGAGGCTCCTTCATGAGCAACACCTACGTGGGGATCGGCCTGGTCAACCCCAACCCGGACTACGAGTTTGTCTCGGTAGAGACCCTGGACGCGTCCGGAGCCTGGCTCAGCGAGACCCAGATGGCCGATCCGATGCCCCCCAGAGGGCAGATGGCCTTTCTGAGCCACGAGGTGGCCGGTGTCGTCGAGGCGTCGACCACCCTTTCGGTCGAGGGCGCCACCGGTCCCGTCCAGGGCTTCTTCCTGGTGGGGGACTACAACTCCAGACGCATGGACGGCGTAGGAGCCGTAATGGAACCGGCGACTCGATTCCACCTGCTCGGATTGCGGCACGGGCGGCACGATTCCACCCTCATTCAGCTGGTGAACCGCTCGCCCGACCAGGATGCCCGCGTGACGCTGCGGTTGCGTCTGCCGAACGGCAGCGTCGTCGAGCAGGTCCAGGCCGTAATGCTGCCCTCCGGGTCCTTCATGGGTACGTTGGACGAGATCTTCACCCTGGGCGACAGCATCGACGAAGGCTTCGTCACGGTGACCTCCGACGTGCCCGTCAGTGGACACTTCGTTCACGCCAACAAGGACGCCCTGGTCTCGGGCGGCGGTCTGCAACCGGTGACTGCGGAACGGTTTCTGGCGCCCCACTTCTTCAGGGACGGCCGGGGAGGCAATACGGTTCTCCGCCTGATCAATGCCGACGGCCCGTCGGTGGAGGGCACGATCCGGATCTACAGCGACGCCGGAGCGGTCATCGCCCAGCTGCCGGTGGATCTGCCGGCGGGACGCGTCACCATTGTCACGGCCGACGAGATCCTGGGCTCACCCAAGCTCAAGCCCTTCGAGATGATCGCGGGCGCCCTCGAACTGGAACTCGCCGACCCGGGCGCGGCCCTCGCGGGAACGATCACCTTCCTCGGCACCAACCAGAAGGCGGCCACCACCGCTCCGCTGCTCCCGGGCGGCTCCCTGGACGTCCTCTTCCCGCAGGTGGTCCAGACGGCGGACAACTCGATGTACACGGGACTCGCCCTGTTTAATCCCGGATCGAGCCCGGTCCGGGTGCGTGTCGAAGCCTACAGCGAGGCGGGCAGCCTGGTCGGCTCTCGGGAGTTGGAGTTGCAGCCCCAGACCCGCAGAAGCGACATACTCCGCAGCGCGACCTTACTGGGCGCCGATTTCGCTCAAATTAAGGGGCACCTCCGGGTGCGGGCGGACGGCCCGGTGGCGAGCTTCGCCATCTTCGGAGACGGAAAGGGCGAGTTCCTCTCCACCGTCG
>CAYRCA010000867.1:0-1572 GCA_964422565.1 uncultured Acidobacteriota bacterium
CGCCGGTTCCCAGGCCGGCGCCCGCCACGGTGGCTCCCGTCACCTTGAGAAAGTCGCGGCGGTTGGGCCGATTCCTCCCCGCCTGGCCTTCGATCCGATTCCTCTTCTCTCTCGATTTGCTGCTACCTGTCGACGTCATCGCTGATCCTCCTCATCTTCCGTCGTTTCTACACCCCTCCCGCGCCGTCGGCAACCCCGGCGCCCACCCTTTACGACAACAGCCCCCACCCGAGTGACTTTGGCCATGTCCGCGGCGGGCCGCAGCTGATGGTTTGGGTGGCTGATCGAAACCCTTTCGGAACTGGAGCGGGCGCACGAAGCGCTCAACGAACTGATGGGTTCGACATCATGAGGGAAAGGACCTCGGACACTCATTCCTCGGCGAGCATCGCGAGCTCCTCCGGAGACTCGGAGACAAAGCGAAGCATGGTTCGCAGGTTGCCGCAGGCGCTCTCCTTGTACTCCCTCAGAACGGCCCGGATTCGGGTTTCGAACTCCCGCTTCTGCGCTTCCGATATGTCCATTCCGGGAACTCCTCTCAGGTCCCGCTCGGTTCGCTCGACGGCCTGAACGTAACACTCGCAGGCTGAAAGGAATTCAACAGCAGGGGAACTCAAGCCGAGGGCCAGAGCGACAATGCCGACCAGCACGGGAACTCCCGGGATCGTTGTCATCTTGTCTCCTTCGGGGATTTAGAGGCCGGATGGCCTCCCCGGTTCCCGCGGCGACGGCGATTGAAGCGCACGCCGCTGGGGCCGGACTGGGGACGCGTCCCGGCCCGGGGATATTCGCGAAGATCGAGGACCCGGTTATCGACGCCTGACTTCGCGATGGCCTGCCATGGACCTATCCATTGAGTAGCGGCAGAACCGGATTGCGAGTTCCCGCCTCCCCGGGAGGAGCAGTTCTGGAGGAGCGTGAAGGTGGATCTGAAGGAGTTCGCCCAGGCGGTGAGCGACCGCCCGGATTCGGAGGAACTGCTTCGAGAATACACCGCGCTGCGGGAAGGGCTCGGGTTTGTCGCCGACGACGGCTAGAGTGTCGTCAATGGGATTGGGACACCTCGGCTACCAGCCTTCCGCGGTGGTCGTGGTGGACGCCGACCTGAAGAGCATCCGCCCTCATTGGATTCAGGCGCTGGCCGATCCCATTCTGAACGGTTATGCCTTCGTTTCGCCTTCATACTCAAGAAATCCAATTGAGTATGACGGGACGATCACCAACCATATCTGTTATCCGCCGATCTACGGGATCCTTGGCCGGAACCTCAGGCTGCCGATTGGGGGCGATGTCTTAACGGATACAACTGCGAAGCCCTTCGCCAGGATCACGACTACTCAGGCAAGGACCGGAGCGGAGCCGTCGGCGGAGCCAGGGCACACGCCGACTGGGGCTTGAGTTCGAAGCTGGGTGCGAGAACCGCCGGCTCCGGTCTTCAGGGCAGGCGTTCCAGCCCCACGAGCTTCCACCCGTCCGTGCGCCGAAAATATACGTCGATCGGCTGCTTCCACGAGTCATGCGGTGGATCGACGGCGGCCACCTCGATCTTCACGAAAGTGCCGGGCGGCACCG
>CAYRCA010000868.1:0-1572 GCA_964422565.1 uncultured Acidobacteriota bacterium
GTTCAGCAGTTGCGTCAGCCGCCGTCGTGCTTCCCGGACCGTGACCTGCAATGTCCGTCCTTGCGCTGCCAACGCAGTGGCGCAGACGCGGAGACGCTGAGGGATTCATCTCTGCGGATCTGCGGCGCTGCGTTGACGGCTCCGCGTTACCGTCCCCGCGTTAAGAAGCGCGAGCGTACCGCATCCACCACCCGCCGCAGGTCGTTCTCGGTCATGGCCGAGCCCGAGGGCAGGCAGAGGCCGCGTTCGAAGAGTTCTTCGGAGACGGCGGCGCCGATGGTTTCGCAGTCTTGGAAGACCGGCTGGAGGTGCATGGGTTTCCAGACGGGGCGGGCCTCGATGTTTTCGGCTTCCAGGGCGAGGCGCAGGTCTTCGCGGGTGAAACCGGCGGCGTGAGGGTCGACGGTGAGGACGGTGAGCCAGCGGGTGGAGCGTCCCCAGGGCGCCTCGGGCATGAACTCGACGCCGGGCAAGTCGCCGAGGGCGCGGCGGTAGTGGTCGAAGATTTCCCGGCGGCGCCGGACGCGGTCGTCGAGGACTTGCAGTTGGGCGCGTCCGACGGCGGCGAGCAGGTTGCTCATCCGGTAGTTGTAGCCGATTTCGGAGTGTTCGTAGTGGGGGGCGGGGTCGCGGGCCTGGGAGGCGAGTTTGCGGGCGTGTTCGACGAGGTCCGGGTTGTCGGAGACGAGCATGCCTCCGCCGGAGGTGGTGATGATTTTGTTGCCGTTGAACGAGAAGGCGCCGAAGCGGCCGAAGCTTCCGACGGGCTGTCCGTCGTATGTCGCCCCCAGGGCTTCGGCGGCGTCTTCGACGAGGGGGAGGTCGTACCGTCGGCAGAGTTCGAGGATGGGGAGCAAGTCGGCGCTTTGGCCGTAGAGGTGGACGGCGACGACGGCTTTGGGGAGTCTCCCTTGTTTCGCCTTGCGCCCTAGGACGTCCTCGAGCAGCCCGGGGTCCATATTCCAGGACGTCCGTTCGCTGTCGACAAACACGGGCCGCGCCCCGAGGTAGGCGACTGGAAAGGCGCTGGCGGCGAAAGTGAGGTTTGAGACAACCACTTCGTCGCCCAGTCCCACGCCGGACAGGAGCAGAGCGAGATGGATAGCGGCGGTCCCGGAACTGAGCACCAGGGCGTGTCGGGCGCCTACGGCCGCTGCGAACTCGGATTCAAACGCATCGACCTGCGGCCCCAGCGGAGCGATCCAGTTCGAGGCGAAAACCTGGCGCAGAAGAGCTTCTTCCTCCCCGGACATATGAGGTGGAGAGAGGTAAAGGCGAGGCATGTGTCGGGCCACCTTTTCGGGAGACTCACCCCGGACGGCACCTGTGCCGCCGACGTGTCCCCAGGATAGAGGATACAGAGATACAGAGGGACCCGGGCTCACAGGTTCCAGATTTGGAGCCCGTTTGGGCACGAGAACAGAGTCAGACGGAACTCTGTCCACGCATCCGGTCCGGCGTTCTTGGCGATGGGTGGAAAGGCTCGGCGGTGGCGTGACCCGGTTGGGAGATCCCTTCACGCTTGAGGATCTTCCAAAGGGTGAACAGGAGGATTTTCAGGTCGAGGCGCAG
>CAYRCA010000869.1:0-1572 GCA_964422565.1 uncultured Acidobacteriota bacterium
GATCTGCCCCCGTTTTAAAAGCTGGCGGTCAGGATGACAGGTATGCGATTAGAATCCGTTGAAAAGACAGTTATCCTTTCTTTGAACGAAATGGGGGTTCGGGTGGAAGGGGGGCGCGCACCGCGTGCCGGGCGTCCGGCCCCGTCCGGCGCGTCGACCGCCCTCATCCCCAACCCTGAGCCCAAGCGGCTCCATACCTGACTTCCGATACCGGACGCCGGAGGTCGAATTCCCCACCCTAAGACCACCCTAAGACCCGACACTCGAAACTCGTCACCCGGAGCGGATCCCATCGAGCGGGTCTCGGCTACGGGCGGATCCCCAACCCCGAACCTTCAGCCTTCAGCCGCGGACGCGGAAACCCGCCGCTTTTCGCAACTTTTTCTTTTCGCACGTTGTTAAGGGATGAGCGAGGAAAAAAACGCCATGCTGATGAAAGTCAACAGCGCCTCGGTCTTGGGAATCCAGGCCCAGATGATCGACGTCGAGGTGGACCTGTCGGTGGCCGACCGCTTCTACTACCACGTCGTGGGCCTGCCCGACACCGCCATCAAGGAGAGCGGAAAGCGGGTCAAGGCCGCCATCAAGAACTGTGGATTCTCCTTCCCTCTCACCGGCAACATCACCGTCAACCTGGCTCCGGCCGACTTCAAGAAGGAGGGCAGCTGCTACGACCTGCCAATCGCGCTGGCGACGATGGGCATCATGGGCGATCTCGAGCCGAAGTGCCTGCCGGGCTGGCTCATCTCCGGCGAACTCTCCCTGGACGGCACCGTGCGGCCGATCCGAGGGGCCCTGCCCATCGCGCTCAGCGCCGAGACTCAGGGGTTCCGCAGGCTCGTGGTCCCGGCGGACAACGCCGAGGAGGCGGCGGTGGTCAAGGGAGTCCGGGTCTACGCGGCCGAGACCCTGCCCCAGGTGGCCCAACTCCTCCAGGGAGACCTCCCGGACCAGGAGCCGGTTCACGTCGATCACGGCCGGCTTTTCTCACAGCTCGGCGACGGGCTTCCCGACTTCGCCGACGTCAAGGGGCAGCAGGCGGCCAAGCGCGCCGTCGAGGTGGCGACGGCGGGAGGCCACAACCTCCTCCTGATCGGGCCGCCGGGTTCCGGTAAGACGATGCTGGCAAAGCGAATCCCCTCGATCATTCCCGCCATGACCTTCGCCGAGGCCCTGGAAACCACCGCCGTGCACAGCGTCTGCGGGCTTCTGAACGGGAGCCGACCCTTCCTGGCCCGCCGCCCTTTCCGCGCTCCTCACCACACCATCAGCTCGGCCGGCCTGGTCGGAGGCACCTCGAATCCCAAGCCGGGCGAGGTGTCGCTGGCCCACAACGGCGTCCTCCTGCTTGACGAGCTTCCGGAGTTCAACCGTCACGTTCTGGAGGTGCTGCGCCAGCCCCTTGAGGAGGGTACGATCACCATCAGCCGGGCCACGCGAACGCTGACCTTTCCCGCGGACTTCATCCTGGTGGCGGCCATGAACCCCTGTCCCTGCGGGTACTACAACAGCGTGCTGAAGAGCTGCGTCTGCTCGCCCCCCCAGATCCAGCGCTATCTGTCCCGCATCTCA
>CAYRCA010000870.1:0-1568 GCA_964422565.1 uncultured Acidobacteriota bacterium
GCAGCCGCGCGCCGTCCGAGGCGAGCGGCGACAGGCGGTACTTGAGAAAGCTCTGCTCCCAGTCCGCCCGATTCGAAATGACGTTGAGATGCTTGAGGTGGAGGATCCGGGCCCCCACGGACTCCATCCAGGGCAGGATTCGATCCAGATCGCGGGCGTTGCTCTCTTGGATCGTGAAGGCGATTCCGAGGCTCGGCCGGTCTCCGTTGTCCTCGATGAGACGGGAGAAGCGCCGCACGTTTCGGGTGACTCGATGGAAATCCGCGCCGATGCGGATCGGGTCGTAGGTCTCCGGCCTCATGCCGTCCACGGAGACCACCAATCGGTCGAGGCCCGCGTCGATCAACCGCCGGCCGTTGCTCTCATTGAGGGCCGTGCCGTTGGAGGTCATGGTGGTGACGCAACCTTTCGCGCGCGCCTCGGAGATCATCGCGTAGATCTCCGGGTGGAGCATGGGTTCTCCCCAGCCCGTGAAGTCGACCGTGTGCGCGTAACCCATCGCGCCGACGATCCGCCCGTAGGTCTCCCGCGACATGTCCAGGTAGGGGTCCTCGCTGGAGAACCGGGGACACATGGGGCATTCCAGGTTGCACCGGAAGGTGGGTTCGAGGTTGAAGGAAAGGCTCTTGTCGGGAATCATTTCCGCCGTTCACCGGGACGTGCTGTCCGCCCGGCTACCAAGATAGACGATTCGGGGTGTCGGGCGCAAAAAACCGCCACAGAGAGGGGCGCGCGAGGATGGGCTTCCAGCCGGGCCCCCAGCCCGTCAGCGCACGGTCTCGGCGAACAAGCCCGGATAAGTCCCCCGCGCGCTGCGGTCCATGCCGGGAAAGCCGAGTCGACAGGCTGGAAGCCAGGCTGGAAACCTGTCTTCCGGCCAAGTCCCGCCCGATCGAGTTCCTCCTTCGACCAGAAGACCCTCGCCAGGAGTGAGACGCCGCGGGGGAAGGTCAACCGCTGCGGCGGGATATCCAAGAGGATCGCGCACTGGACCAAGTCCAGGCGAAGTCGACTACGCCGATAGGTGCGCTCGCCGCCCTCCCGGACCACGTCGATGGCTTCTCCGGTCACAACCAGCCGTTCCGGCTCGACGCGGAGGTTGAGGAAAAGGATGGCTTCGAGGGTTTCGCCGGAGCACTCCGGGGTTTCGAGAAGCACGCCCCTGGAGTCGAAGCGGGGCCGGAGACCAACCGGCACCGGTTCGCGAAAGACGAGCACCCGGCCCCGGAGGTAGTCCCGAAGCTCCTTCTCCACCGCATCGATTCCCGCGGAGGGCGCGGGAATCCCGATGGCTTCGGTCGACAGCAGGAAGACCATAAGACCCATAAGCCGGACATCAGCTTTCACCGGGTTCCTCTCGTCGGCGCCGGCGCTTGCCCCCGTCCGAATCCCTAACCCCCGCAGGGTCGGCGTTCACCCTATCCGGAGCGCTCGGTCCATGGGACCATAGAGCCAGGCGGTTGCTTCCTGGCTGGAATTGTAGACCGCCGGTTCCGCCGAGTGAAGTCCGTACCTGACAACGCCGCCACCTTCTTGGTTGGTTTGGACTGAGGACCGCAGTCTTCGCG
>CAYRCA010000871.1:0-1567 GCA_964422565.1 uncultured Acidobacteriota bacterium
CCGTTTCGAGGATTTCGGTTCAGTGGCGAGATTGTCGGCCGCCTCGAAGACGTGGTAACCCAACCCTACGACAAGATCTCTACGGCACAGCGCGATCTCTATCTGGAGCGAAGTCCCCATAACATCGTCAGGGTAATCCGCAACCCCGACTATGAGGAAGCGGCCCGCCTCTTGAATGACTGGATACGGACCGGGGTTCTGGTCCGGGAAAAGGAGCCGTCGCTGTACATCTACCGGCAGGTCTTTGCCTACGCTGGGGTGAAGCTTGCCCGGACAGGCTTTGTCGGCGTGGTCTCTTTGGAGGACCGCGACCTGGTGGTGCGGGGACATGAAGACATTCTGGACAAGCCGTTGGCCGATCGCCTGAACCTGATTCGCGCGACCCGCGCCAACGAGGGGCTGATCTTCACCCTGTTTTCCGATCCCGAGTTGAAGGTCGATCGTCTCTTGCGGGACTATTCCTCGTCCCACGACCCGGTCGTCAACGTGATCGATGACTTCGGCGTCGACAATCGCCTCTGGACGGTCTCCGAACCCTCCGTGATTGAGGATATCGCCGCCGGCGTTCGGGAGCGGGGGCTTTATATCGCCGACGGGCATCATCGTTTTCAGACCTCGGTGCTCTTCCATCGGGAATGTCTGTCGTCGGGGATGACTCCCTCGGGCGCCGAGTCCTTCGACAAGAGAATGGTCGCCCTGTTCAACATGGACAGCGAGGGGGTCCGGATTCTGCCGACCCACCGAGGCCTGCGCGGACTCGATCGATTCGATCCGCGGGTTTTCCTCGTCCAACTCAGTCGCCACTTCGAGATTCATGAAGTGGAGGACCTCGGTTCTCTTCTGGATTCCGTAGAGAGCGGAGTAGGGCGGATCGGTCTCGGCTGGCGCGCGGACGGCGGACTTGCCTGCCATGTGGCGGAGCTTAAGCCCGAGGCGCTCTCGGACGAGAGTTTCATGCCCAAGGTGGTAGGGCCGCTGCGACGCCTCGATGTCAGCGTTCTTCACGAGGGGATCCTCGCCGAGACCCTCGGGATCCCTGGCGGCAAGGTGGCTTCCGGCGAGTACCTGGTCTATTTTCGAGATGCGGAGGAGTTGGCGGCGAAACTGGCGGCGGGGGAGCTGCAGTCGGGTTTCTTCTTGAAGGCCACATCCCTGTCCCAGGTGCGGGAAGTCTCCGAGTTCGGGGCCAGAATGCCCCAGAAGTCGACCGACTTCTATCCCAAGCTGCTGACCGGACTGGTCATGTTGAAGATGGATCTGCCGTGAAACTGGCCGCCTTGTTGTCTGTTCTGGCGGGATTGTTGTCCACGCCGGCCCCACCGGAGCCGAGCGTCCATTCATTCACCAGCTACCGGGTCGACGACCGCGTCGACGAGGACGTTTTCGTGTTCGACTCTCGAATGGAAAGGATGCGACTGCTCGACCTGATCGAAGCCGACACCCGCGTCCTGGTTCTCTTCCTTATCGGCGGCGGCTTGGTGCGGGCTCCGAGTGACGATTTTCGCGGCCCCCTCTGGTGCCGCGACAGCTTCGACGATCTGGCGGTTCAACGCGCCATGGTGCGCCA
>CAYRCA010000872.1:0-1566 GCA_964422565.1 uncultured Acidobacteriota bacterium
CCCCGCGGAATCGCCTCGTCCCCCCAGCGGCTCGCCCCAATCTCAAGCCAGCGCAGAGTCCAGTCCCCCACCGCGTCCGAAAGACTCAGCGTGACGGCGCCGCCGTCGGGGAAATAGACGGCGTACTGTCGTCCGGGCTCGGCCAGGCAGTAAGCTTCGTTCGCCTCTCGGTCGGAGAGCAGGTCGTTGTTCGGCTCACACCCAAACAGGTTCATCTCGTCCGTAAGCATCCGCATGCTTCGGATATGCGCCTGGGCCAGTTCGCTCAGCCCGACGCCGAAGAAATGGGGGGAGGGTCCCGGTCGGTGAAATCGCGACGAGGCGCAGCCGCCGAAAACGTTGCGCCAGAAGCGCCGCGTTCCCTCCTCCACGCTCGTCGTCCAGCGACCGATTTCGCCGCCGTAGATCTTCACGTTGTTGATGGGGACCGGTCGATCGACCACCCTCGACCGGATCACCTGGATCTGGTCGTAGTGCCGCTGGTCGTTGTTCCCGTTATTCTGTGAAATCTCGAAGAAATCGTAGTGGTCACGGTCGTGAAGAAGGCTGATCTGCTCCTCCGACTCGAAATTCGAGTAGCGGCGCATGTCGGCCAGATAGACGCGGACGCCGGCTTCCTCCGCCCTCCGGCGTATGAACGTGGCCCAATACCGACCCCAGGCCGGAGGCTCGCCGATCTCGTTGTTCATGCAGTACAGGACGTTGGGGTACTCCAGCGAGATGGACAACAGCTTGTCCACGAACGCCTCCTGATAGCCCCTCACCAGAGGCACGTCGCGCAACTCGGGAACGGTGTGGAAGAAGAGATGTTCCGACGGCTCGCGGCCGGAGTAATAATCGATCTCCTGGGCCAGTCCGCTCTCTTCCGCAGTGTAATTGACGTTCAGCGCCGGATTGAAGGGGCAGCTCTCCCATCCCACGTTGTCCGGCCCATAGCCGAGGGGCGCTTCCGACTTGAAGTAGTCCCAGGGATCCCAAATCTCAATCTGGACGATGATGTCTCGGTCCCGGGATAGGCGCAGCAGCGTCTCGAACCGGTTCCAGTATTCCTCGTCCCACTGGTCGAGGTCGTAGAGCCCGCTGTCCAACCTCTTGAACGCCCAGGGGTTGCCGGGATTACGGCTGCTCATGGTGTTGCGGATGTAGTTGCCTCCGGCGGCCCGCAGCGTGTCGAGGTGCTCGGCCAGACCCTCGGGGTGGTTGAACAGATTGTCCTCGCGCGATCCGCCCAGCAGCAGGACGGGGCTGCCCTTGTATCGCCAGTAAAAGGGATTTTCCCCGTACGGTTGGACGCGTTCGGCCGCGGTGGGCATCATCCGGTCGTCCACCTCCTCGGCAACTCCGCATCCCGGCGAGAGGAGCAAACTCAAGCCGACGACCAATGAAAAGCTCCGCCTCACGTTCCCCTCCCTTTCCGCCCGTATCCCCGGGGGCGCCGGCGGGCGCCCTCCAGTCCCCCCCGCAGGGACCGGGACGAGCGGGCCCATTCAGAGTGCCGGCTACCCCTCGCCATGTCCAGCCTCCCCGAAGACCTCCGCCGGGATCCGGGGGTGGCGGGGTATCATA
>CAYRCA010000873.1:0-1565 GCA_964422565.1 uncultured Acidobacteriota bacterium
CCATGGAGGTGGTGGTCCAGATCACTCGGCTCTCCGACGGGTCCCGCAGAGTCACCAACATCTCCGAGATCACGGGGATGGAGGGGCCGGTGGTGACCATGCAGGACCTCTTCGTCCACAAGCGCTTCGGCATCGACGAGCAGGGCCGGGTCCGGGGCGAGTTTCAGGCCACCGGGGTGCGGCCCCAGTTCACCGAGAAAGTCGTGGCCGCCGGCTACGAGCTGCCGCCCGAGTTGTTCTCCACCGAGCGGATTCGGGAGATGAGGCGATGAGTCCGGCGCTCATTCTTCTGGGCATCTTTCTGGGGCTGTTCGTCGGCATGGCGAGCCTCTTCTACTTGCTGTTGGGAGGGCGGCGCGGCCGGAGAGAGGCGCAGCGCAGGATGGAGACCATCCGGCGCGCCCCCGAGGAATCCGACCCAGAGAAGCGCGAACCGGCCTACCTCGGGGAGATCGACGATTATATGAGTCGCTGGCCGCTGGCGCGGGACCTGCAGCTCTTTCTCACCCAGGCGGGCTCCGACTCGACCCCGGCCATCCTGCTGGCGACCTGCCTGGCGCTGGTGGCGGTCTCCTTCTTCATCGGGTTCGTCCTGGGGTTCCCGGCCCTCATCCTGGTGACCATGACGGGGCTGGCCGCAACGGCGCCTTTCGCGGTGCTTTACTACAAGCGCCACCGCCGATTCAGCCGGTTCGAGCGGCAGTTTCCCGAGGCGCTGGACATTTTGGCCCGGGCGGTCCGGGCTGGCTACGCCTTTACGACGGGGCTGCAGCTCATCGCCGACGAGATGCCCGATCCCATCGCCCGAGAGTTCGGCCGCACCTTCGAGCAGCAGAACCTGGGCCTGCCCTTGCGCGACGCCTTCTTCAACCTGAGCCTGCGGATGCCCCTGCCCGACGTGCGGATCTTCGTCTCCACCATGCAGATCCAGAGCGAGACGGGGGGTAACCTGGCGGAAATCCTGGACAACCTTTCTCGAATAGTACGCGAGCGCTTCCGCCTGCTGCGCCAAGTCCGGACCTACACAGCCGAGGGACGTCTCTCGCTCTACTTTCTGACCGCCATTCCTCCGATCTTCGTGGTCATCCTTTACTTCTTGAACCCACGGTACCTCCAGCGACTTCTGGACGACCCGGTAGGCCCCCATCTGATTGGCGGTGCCATCCTTCTCCAGTTGATCGGATTCCTCGTGATCCGCAAAATCGTCAACATCAAGGTGTGAGGGAGCGGCGATGGAACTGATCTATCTGTTGATACTTCTCTTTCTTTTGCTGTTTGTGGCGGCGTTCAGCTTCTTCGTCCTGCTAACGAGGCGGCCAGTGAGACTTAAGGAGCGGGTGGCTTCGTCCGCCGTGGTCGATCGCGGCTTCGAGTGGAAGGATTTAGGACGGCGGATCGAGGAATTAGCCAAACCGTTGGGCCAGATGATTCCCCGTTCACCGGAGGACCTCTCGAAAGAGGAGCGGATGCTGACTCAGGCCGGTGTCCGAAGCCGGGACGCCGTCTTCGTTCTTTGGGGTATCCGCGTTATGTTGGGAGTGGGTGCGCTGATTGCCTTCATGGCC
>CAYRCA010000874.1:0-1563 GCA_964422565.1 uncultured Acidobacteriota bacterium
CCTTTCGTTGGCGGATGTTGGCGGTGCCGGGGAAGTTGGCGCCGTCGGCCAGCCAGAGGGCGATCTCGTCGCCGCCGACGGCGCGCATGATTCGGACGCTCGTCTCCACATGGGCCAACGCCCGCGCGCGGACGGCGGGATCGGGATTGCACAGGGATCCGTATTTGTAGGACTGATCTTCAAAAAGAGTGGGATTGACGGAACCAATGCGCACGCCCAACGAGCGGGCTTTGGCCGCCACGTCCGCGGCGCCGTTCAGTCCTTCGGGGAAGTCCCAGGCGACATGAACCGCCACCGAGGGACAGCAACCGGTGAGCGAATGCACCTGGGCCGCGTCGCCGAGCTTCTCCTCGATGTTCGTCGCGGCGCCGGCCTGGATGAACTTGCCGAATCGGGTGCCGGTGTTGGCGAAACCCCACGAAGGGAGTTCGATGGAAAGACGGTTGAGGGCGTGTGAAACGAGGCTCGACTTGTCTTCGCGCATGGTCGTTCTCCCGACCGGTTCGACTTGTTTCCGGTCTATCCCGGAACTCGATAGTAGGCGGTCCCGGTAAGAGGGTCAAAGGAATCCGGCACATCCAAGGTTCCTCACGGCAGCGTTCGTTGTGGTCTTTACGATGGAAGGTCCGGCCGAGGCTTCCCCGGTTTCACAGCCACCTCGAGATAAAGCGGCGGGCCCGGTCGTAATCGCGGAACCGACGCTCGGCCTCCCGGAACCGGCGGTCGTGGGGGCGCCGACCATTGCAGGATTCGTCGCGGAAAGCGGCGTGCAGCATTTCGTGGTAGAGGACGAAGGTCACCGCATACTCGGGGACCAGCGGATTGTCCAGTCGGCGGTTCAGGACGATGGCGTCGTGAGCCGGGTCGTACTGTCCCAAGCTCCGCCGGCTTCTCCCCCGGCTCCAGCCGAGCATCCGGATCGCCAGCCGGTTCTGGAAGTACTCACGGTTTAGATCCGCGAACAGGCGGGTCAGATCGAAGACATCTCCCCGGGGCCCATCGAGGCGCTTTCGTCCCCGGGCCCGCCGAACCTCGCGGCAGCGCGCCCGGATCTCGGGGCTACTGAAGTAGTCGCGGCACTTCCGACGAACCGTGGCGGGACTCCGGCGGCGGGCAAGGCTGCACACCAGGGTGACGAGCACCGCGTCGAGAATCTCCCCGGGGGCGTCCGCGATAATATCCGAGAGCCGGACCAGCAGTGTCCCGCCCCGGACCCGGATCGTGTTTGTCAGGCGGGTGTACGGATAGAACCGGATGTCGCAGCCTTCGGGGTCCTCGCCCGTCAGCCGTCGGTAGTGCTCCAGTAGTCGCCGGTGATGGTCAGCGCCGGCTTTCGCGTTTTCTTCGGTCGGCAAGAGTGGATTCCAGAAACTGGATGATCTCCCCGGTCGTCGCCCCGGGTTGAAAGATCCTCGCAACGCCTATCTCTTCCAGCCGGGGGAGGTCCTCGTCCGGAATGATGCCGCCGCCGAAGACCATGATATCGGGGGCGCTCCGTTCCCCGAGCAGATCGACCACCCGGCCGAAGAGCAAATCCATCTTCGTGCACATGGCGTAGTAGAC
>CAYRCA010000875.1:0-1557 GCA_964422565.1 uncultured Acidobacteriota bacterium
TGCAGCCGGTCCTTCTGGTCCGCCGGAAGCAGGCGATACAGAGCTCCCGGCTGGCCGTAAGTCGGTCTTCTTACCCTTTTCGCCGAAGATGGCCGCCTTCGTGTAACGGGTCAGGGGGTTGGTACAGGTGAAAACACCATGCGCTCCCGACCCTTTCGCGTGCACCACCCGTTTGGGAATGCGCTCCCGGTTGAAGTGGTCGTGCTTCTCTCAGAGCTGCCAATCCTGGACGAGCAGGGGACCGCGGGGACCCGCCGTCAGCGAGTTCTGGTTGTCGCCGACCGGGATTCCAGCGGCGATCGTCAGCTGCTTCTTCTTCGTCGTTGCGTCCCTATTGACACGGACCAACACGGACCAACACGGGCCGACACGGACCGGTACGGACGAACACGGGCCGACACGGACCTCCACCTTGGTCTCACCGGAAGACTCGCCCCTGGAAAGACCGCGCCCAATCCCCGGCCCCCAGCCCCTACGTTCTCTCCCGCTGAATCCCGGGGACCGGCGCCTTCGCCTCGATTCCCACCGGACCGAAGGCGTACTCGGTGGGTCCCAGGCTCTGGTCCGACGCCATCAGCTCGTCCCAGGTCACCTCCAGCCCCGTGTAGGCCGACTCACGGGCCATGATGGCGCCCAGGGCCGACTTGGCGTTGAAGTCCGCCTCGTTGACGGGTTGTCCGGCGCGGATGGCCGTCACCATGTCGACGTGCTCCTGGACGTAGGGCGAGTTGTCCTTCTCCTCCCCCTCCTCATACGTCCAAATCACGTTCCCGTCCAGGTCGAAGATGGTGTCCTGGCAGTTGGTGTACCCTCGAGTTCCCACGACCCACCGGGAGATCTCGTTGGTGCACCCGTCGACCTGCCGGGACAGGGTGTGCATGTGGACGCCGTTCTCCAGTTCGTAGTCGACGGCGAAGAAGTCGTACTGGTCGCCGGTCACGCGCCGAGCCCTGCCGCCGACGGCCACTCCTCGGAGGGGATACCGCCCGGTGAACCAGAACAGCACGTCGAGCCCGTGGATATGCTGCTCGACGATGAAGTCGCCCGAGAGCCACTGCCAGTTGACCCAGTCGCGCAGCATGGCCTCCATTTCCGTCCAGTCCGGCTGGGGAACCCGGTACCAGAGCTGACCCCGAAGGCTGTACGCCCTGGCCGCCACGATACGGCCGATGGCCCCGTCCTGGACGCGGTTGTAGGTCTCGATGAAACTTCGCTGATGTCGGTATTGGGTGCCGGCCACGACGGTAAGGCCGAAGGCGTCGGCCCTTTCGGCGGTCGCCATGATCGACCGGCAGCCCACCGGGTCGACCGCAACGGGTTTCTCCATAAATACGTGCTTGCGCGCCTGGACCGCCGCCTCGAAATGGGCCGGACGGAAATGAGGCGGCGTCGCCTGCAGGATCACATCGACATCCGCCTCGTCGATCAGCCGCCGGTGGCAGTCGAAACCCGTGAAACAGTGATCGTCGGCGATCTCCACTCCGTGCCGTTCCTTGAGACGTTCCCGGGCGCGATCCACCCGGTCCTGGAAGATATCGGCCAGAGCGACGACCTCGT
>CAYRCA010000876.1:0-1548 GCA_964422565.1 uncultured Acidobacteriota bacterium
CCACCTACCGTGGGCGATCGACGCGCCGCTCGTTGGGGAGCGCCGTCACCGCCGCCAAGGGGGGCTCGGGCGCCACTTCTGTGGCCATCAACCTGGCGGCGGCCGCGGCCCGGCTGCCCAGGACCCGGGTGGCTCTGGTCGACCTCACCCATCCCCTCGGGGACGTGGCCGCCTACCTCAACCTGGAGTCGAAGTACACCCTGAACGACGCCCTGCGGGCGGCCTCCCGCCTCGATCCGGTCCTGCTGCGGACCTTCATGAGCCAGAAGTCGGAGACCTTCGTCCTGGCGGGCCAGGCGAAGATCGAGCGGCTGCCCCAGGCGGCCACGGCGGGCGTGAGCCGCCTGGTGGGCGTGTTGGCCGAGAGCTTCTCCCACTCGATCCTCGACCTCTCGGGGGGCGCCGGCGAGGACTTCCTCCAGGCGGCGACCGCCAAGGCGGATGCGATCCTGGTGGTCCTGACGGCCGAGATCCCCGCCATCTGGCGCACCCTGCGGCTGGTGCGCTATCTGGACGAGGCGGGCTACGGGGACAAGGTGAAGGTGTTGCTCAACCGCAGCCAGAAGGGGGGCGACATCACCCATCGGGAGATCGAGAAGACGCTGGAGCGCCCCATTCACTGGGAGCTGCCCAACAACTATCGGGCAACACTGGAGTCGATCAACGCGGGCCTCCCGGTGGTGGAGGTCAACAACTCGGGGCTGGCCCGAAGCTATCAGGAGCTGGCCCAGGACCTGACCGGAATCAAGGCCGCCCGGGAGAGAAAGGGCCTCCTGGGCTGGTTCTCATAGGAGAGGCGGGACACCTTGCACGAACAGAAAGCGGTGCAGTCGGAACTGACTCGGATCAAGACGGAGCTTCATCGGAAGGTCCTGGAGGAGATCGACCTGGAGCAGATGGACCGGGTGCGCCGGGACACCGCCATCCAGGAGACCCGCCGCCTGATCCGCACCACCCTGGAGCGGGAAAACCATCCCCTGACCTCGGCCGAACGGGACCGGATGGTGCAGGAGTTGCTGGACGAGCTGTTCGGCCTGGGGCCCCTGGAGCCGCTGCTGTCGGACGGGAGCATCTCGGACATCCTGGTCAACGGCTCCGGGTCGGTCTACATCGAGCGGAAGGGACGGCTCGAGAAGACGGCCATCCAGTTCAACGACGACGAACACTTGAAACGCATCATCGACCGGATCGTCTCCCGCGTGGGGCGCCGCGTGGACGAGTCCTCCCCCATGGTGGACGCCCGCCTTCCCGACGGCTCCCGGGTCAACGCCATCATCCCCCCTCTTTCACTGGGCGGGCCGACCCTCTCGATCCGGCGTTTCGGCCTGGACCCGCTGCGGGCCTCCGACCTTCTGGCCAACGAGACCCTGACCCCCGCCATGCTGGAGCTGCTCCAGGCGGCGGTCAAGGCCAAGCTGAACATCCTGATCTCGGGAGGGACGGGCGCGGGGAAGACGACGCTGCTGAACGTCCTGTCCGCCGCGATTCCCGACGATGAGCGGATCATCAGCATCGAGGACGCGGCGGAACTGCAGCTCGTCCAGGATC
>CAYRCA010000877.1:0-1541 GCA_964422565.1 uncultured Acidobacteriota bacterium
CATGTGGTCGGGCAGGAACCGCGGGGTGCTGAGCTCGGTCGAGCCCGGGGGTCAAAAATTCACTGACGGCTCGCCGATCACAAGGGTGGCGTGGGGAGTTGGACGGGGGATCACAGCCGGCTCAACGATGGCAGCCGGGCGAAAACGACGGTCGATGCGGGTGAACGGGGGACTCAACCCCGCCCGTCCCTCTCCTGGAAGAGTTGCAGATACCTGTCGAAGCCGAACACACGGTAGGTCTTCCTACCTGTCATCTCCCGGAGGAGGTCGATCTCCACCATGGCATTCGTCAGGGCGTTCGCCGCAGGCTGAGAGAGCCCGGTTACCTCCTCGACCCTCTTCACATTGACGACCGGGTTGCGGAAGAGATGCTCGAGCAGTTGCAGACCGGTGGCGGCACGTCGCCCGAGCTCCGCCCCGATCCGTGTCCTCTCCTCCTCCCGCAGGCGCACGATCTGGCGGGCTGTGGCCGTTGCCTCCCCTGACACCTCGGCGACACCCTCGAGGAAGAACGCCAGCCACCCTTCCCAGTCTCCCTTTTCTCTGATCGCCTGCAGCCGATCATAGTAGTCCTGCCGGTGGCGCTTGAAGAAGATCGAGAGGTACAGGATGGGCTCGCGAAGGACCTCCTCCTGCACGAGGAAGAACGTGATCAGCAGGCGACCCACCCTCCCGTTTCCGTCGAGGAAAGGGTGGATCGTCTCGAACTGCGCATGCGCGAGCCCTACCCGGATGAGCGTCGGCAGCCCGGAGTCATCGTGGAGGAACGATTCCAGCTCATGAAGGCACCGGTGCATGTCTTCGACCGGTGGTGGGACGAAGCGAGCCGTCTGGGGTGTGGGACCGCCGATCCAGTTCTGCGATCGGCGAAACTCACCGGGCGCCCTGGCGGCTTCGCCTCCCCGCACTCCGGTCATAAGCCGCTCATGGATCTCGCGGATCAAGCGCAGAGAAAGGGGTAGCTCGTCAACGCGTTCGAGGCCGTACCGCAGAGCATCGATGTAGTTGGTGATCTCACGTACATCCACGCGCCGCTCGGCCTTTTCCATCTCCGCCTCATGCTCCAGCAGGTCCACCAGCGACGCCTCAGTCCCTTCGATCTGGCTCGAGAGAACGGCTTCCCGGCGAACGTACATGTAGACGAACAGGTCGGGATCGGGAAGGATCTCGGCGGCGCCGACCAATCTGCCTAGTGCGAGCGTGGCTTTCTCGAGCAACTCGTGAAGCCCACCCAGATTCAGGTCCTCGGGAGGGAACGGCGCGGGAACGAAGGCGGTGTGCCCTGCCGATTGCCGTCGGAACACTCCGGCACGGTTGTCGGAATGCGGTGCCATGGAAGCTCGCTTACCAATGGGACTTTATACGAGCGAATCTATCGCATAAGGAAGATGGCGCAAGCTTATTTCAAACCGCCGGTCGGATAAGCTGAGGCTTGCGGCGCGGAGCTCCACGGCATCCGACGCGAACCGGATATTGTACGGGCACGCCTCCTGGGTGATGTGTCGACTCACCCGTTTCAAGATCCCGCTACGAACGGGGCG
>CAYRCA010000878.1:0-1536 GCA_964422565.1 uncultured Acidobacteriota bacterium
CACGGCCAGCGTGGGACGGTAGAAGCGCTGGGCGACGCGGGCCGCCACGTTGCCGATCACGCCCCGGTGCCAGTTCGGGCCCGCCACCAGGAGGAAGCTGGAGTCGAATCGGTGCGGCTCGACCTCCGCCCGCCGTTCGACCTCGGCCAGTATCCGGTCCTCCTCCGCCCGCCTCTGGAGGTTCTTGCGATTCATTTCCTCGACGAAGGCCTTCGCCTCCGCGGGACTGCCCGCCGAGAACAGGTCGACGATTTCCTTGCCGCCGCCCATCCGGGTGAAGGCGTTGATGCGCGGCGCCAGTTTGAAGCCGATGTCCACATGATCGACCCGGCGGCCGACGCCCGCTCCGCTGAGCAGCGCCTGGAGTCCGAGGTTGTGAGGCTCCGCCAAGGCGGTCAGGCCCAGCCGGACCAAGACCCGGTTCTCGCCTCGCAATGGAACCATGTCGGCCACGGTGCCGATGGCCACGATCTTCAGAAAATGGGGAACCGCCGCTCCCCGGCCGTTCCGCTCGAACAGCGCCTGCACCAGTTTCAAAACCACTCCGCAGGCGGCCAGGTCCTTGTCGGGATAGCCGCAGTCGGGAAGCCGGGGGTTGAGGATGGCGTACGCCTCCGGCAGACGGGTATCGGGAAGATGATGATCCGTGACGACCAGGTCCAGCCCCAGCTCCCTCGCGTACCCGCACGCCTCGAAGTCCCGGATGCCGCTGTCCACGCTGATGACCAACCGGCATCCGGCCTCGAAGGCTTGCCGAAGGACCTCGCCGCGGAGACCGTAGCCGTCCTCGAGGCGATGGGGAATGTGATAGGAGACCTTCCCTCCGAGCATCTCCAGAGCCCGACGCAGGACCACGGTCGAGGTGATTCCGTCGACGTCGTAGTCGCCGTAGATCAGGATCTTCTCGCCCCGGTCCAAAGCGGTCGAAATCCGGGCCACCGCTCGATCCATTCCCTTCATAAGGTAGGGATCGTGCAAGTCGTCCAGGCTGGGGTGGAGGAAGCGCCAGGCCTCCTTGGGCCGCTCCAGCCCCCGGTTGACGAGAAGGGTCGCCGTGAAGGGAGAGACGCTCAACTCGCGGCTGAGCCGGTCGATTGCTTCCGGGTCGGGAGCGCAGGGCCGCCATTCGTGTCGCACGGGCCCAACTCTAGCAACACGGGCTGACTCGCCGGGATGGAGGCGGATCGTCCGTCGGGTCCGACGGGTGAGGACACCCCCGACTCCCCCCGGGAGACGTCAGAAGAGCGTGTAGATGAACGGCGCCAGCGCCGAGGATTCAGTGAAGATGATCAGAAAGCCGATGGCCACAAGGAACACAACCAGGGGCAGGAGCCAGAACTTCTTCCGGATCCGCAGGAACTCCCAAAGCTCGACCAGAATCGCGACGCGCCCCATTCGTCCTTGCCTCCGTCCCCGTATTATTCCCGTCCCGGCCTTGCCATTTCGTGACCAAAAAAAAGGGCGGCAGGCCGCTAAGAACGACCTGCCGCCCCTCTGTCCTTTTGACCTGAGAGATCGGGAACCGGCCCCAGGCCG
>CAYRCA010000879.1:0-1532 GCA_964422565.1 uncultured Acidobacteriota bacterium
ACGAACACCCGGCACGGCGGGAGATCCACTCGGTGAAATCCGCGCCCTCCGTGGCTTGAGGATTCCGTCCACCGCCTCATCCCCGTTCCCGGGGAGGGACGACGACCCGAATGCGAATTTTCGGAAGCGTCAGACCGGCGAGGTGACGAGGAAGCCGTCGAGATCGGCTTCCTCTCGTCGCATCGGCGTCGTTCGAAGCGTCGGGGGACGCTCCGACACCTCTACCGCCGGATCCGCGGGGTGATGAAGAAGAGGATCTCCCGGGTTTCACGCTCCGTGCCGGACCGCTTGAACAGGTTGCCGACCACCGGAATGTCCCCCAGACCCGGGACCTTGTCCCGGCTCTCTCGGTCGATCTCCACAAAGATTCCGCCGATTACCGTCGTGCCCCCGTCCTCGACCATGACCCGGGTTTGCGACTCGCTCGTGAGGATGGTCGGAATCCCGAGAACGGTCTGGGAGAAATCGGGCACGTTGTTCTCGACCTTGATGTTGAGGGAGACGGTGTCCTCCTCGGTGATCTGAGGGGTGACGGTCAACTGCAGGGCGGCGATCTCATAGCGGACCGTGGTGGTGAAGTTGATCTGGACGGGAATGGGGATCTTCGCGCCCTGCGTGATTGTGGCTTCCGCGTTATTCTGAGCGCTCACCCTCGGTTTGGACAGAATCCGGGCCTCACCCGTCCTTTCGGCGGCGGAGATAGCGGCGTCCAGTCGGAATGTATCCAGCGCGCGGCCGGTGGAGTAGAATCCGATCCCGGCCGGCTGGGTCACGGGGGTCGCCACCAGAAATCCGCCCTGATTACGGGCCAGGTCGCTGCCGAATATGAAGCCGAACTCCGCCCCCAACTGGCGGGCGAACCGCGTCGTCGCCTCGATGATGCGGGCCTCGATCTCCACCTGCTTCTCGGGGATATCGAGGGTCTCGATGAGATGGCTGATGCGGTCGACGCTTTCGGGAACGTCGGTAATGATGAGGGTGTTGGTTCGTCTGTCGACGTTGATCTGGCCTCGTTCGCTCAACTGCCTTTCGAACGAGGGGATGAGTTCCTCTCCGCTTGAGTAGTTGAGATGGCGGGTGACGGTGACTCGATCCCTCGCCAGGAATGAGGCCCGTTTCAGCGCCTGCTCGGCTTCCTCCTCGTCGCGCAGTTTCCTCTTGGTCGATATCCGGACGAGGTTGCCCCTGATGGTCCGGGTCAGGTTATGGCTGATGAGAACGGCGTCGAAGAGCTGATCCCAGGGAACCTGCTCGACGTTGATGGTGATGGAGCCGCTCACATCCGGATCGATCAGGACGTTGAGCCCACTCAACTCTGAGATGGCCCGGAAGAAATCGACCAGGGAAACGTCCACCAGTTTGAGTGAAACCGGCTCGCCCTCGTAGCCGAGTTGCGGGTTGACCGCCGCTCCGGGCGCGACGGCCGGCAGAGCGGGCCCGGACGTCGAGGCCGTGACCCCCAGAAACAGCAGACAGAAGAGGGCTGCAGTGCTAAGCTTGTGTCTCTTCATTGGATTGACCTACCGATCTTC
>CAYRCA010000880.1:0-1527 GCA_964422565.1 uncultured Acidobacteriota bacterium
AACGGCGGCGAAGTCCGGGAGGGTGCCGCGCACGCAACGGCGATGCCGTGGTCTGCCGGACGTCGCGGACGACTCGTCAGGGGCGTAACGGACCGCGTCGGGCGAATGGCGGGCACCTCCGACCGGCGGGTAAAATCACCGTTCTTCGACTTTGCCAAATTCTTGCCAAATCGTCGCACCCTCCCATCTCCCGTCGCGTCGGAACGTGTCCAGGCCCTTCACCTCATGCGCCGGGTAATCCGGAGCCGGGTGCGCGTACCGCAGCGTCATCTTCACGGTCTTGTGACCCGGGAGCTTCTGAACGGCCGCCAGGCTCACCCCCCGCATCACCAGTCGGGAGGCGAAGGTGTGACGGAGATCGTACCGGCGGAAGTCGCTTACGCCGGCCTTTTCGCAGGCCGTGGCGAAGCTGTTCTTCACGTCCAGAATCGGTCGTCCACAGTCGCGACCTCGGACCGGGTTCCGTAGCTGTTGAAGTGCGGCAGTTCGTCGTCGAATAGCCCCACAAGATCGTCGAGGTGCCCTGAGACGAGCGCTGCAATTGAAGGCTCCCGGACCCTCCCGCGCACGAGCCTCGGCGCCAAAAGGCGCGAGATCCTTTCCATGCAAGAGGACATCCTGGCGCTGCTCCGGAACTTCAAGGACGGCGAGACCTCGGCTGGACCACTTGAGCGCGGCCGTGAAATGGGCCAGACTAGGTGGCTATGGGGAGGGTTTCCGATGATCCCCTCGCATTCATTCAACGATGCGTCCGGGAGAGAAAGATTCACTGGACCTATCACGTCAACATGCGTCTGGCGGGCCGGCGGATCACAAGGAACGCAATCCTGCAAGCCGTTGACAGCTATGAAATTGTTGAAGCGTACCGCGGATTAATATCTGCCCAGCTATCTGGTCTTGGGAGCGCAGAGGTTCCACATCCATTTCGCAACCGACGTGGAGGGGGATAATGTTCGAATTGTAACCGTCTATAGACTGGATACGGATGAATGGGAATCGGACTTGAAGACAAGGAGGTTTCAGAATTGAAGTGCCGCGTTTGTGGGGGAAAATTGCAGCCGACGATCACGGATCTTCCCTTCAAGATCACCGAACGAACGATTGTGATTGTGAAGCAGTTGCCCGTGACTCAGTGCGAACGCTGCAGCGAGTATTCGATCGAGGATTCCGTGTTCGAGAGAGTTGAACAGTTGCTTTCGACCGCCAACACCTCGGCCGAGCTGGAGATCATTCCGTTTGCGGCCTAATCGAAAAGGCGGCCCGACATTGCGGTGCTCCAACAAGGCGTTCCACCTGCACGGCGCTCCGCGGGCGCAGGTGAACGCCAACGCGTTGGAGGCGAACAGGCCCGGCCACCGCACGGAGTGCGCCGTTGATGTTCCAGATTAGATGCTTACGCTGTGCCCGGTTTCCGAGTCGTGCGGCGATCAATCGGCGACCGACGGGGAGGCTTGAACAATTCTTGAACAATTTTCCGCCGAATACCCCGTAACAAGGGCCTCTGACCCGAACAGAAAGCGCGAAGAA
>CAYRCA010000881.1:0-1522 GCA_964422565.1 uncultured Acidobacteriota bacterium
AGCGCGCAACACCACTCGGACCGGTTGGATGGAACCGCGCAAGAGCTGCTCCAACACCGCGCGATCCCTCTTGGCGAGGTCGATACGTAGGGCGGGGCGAGCCATACCCCAGTATGACCCAAAACATTTCCATATGGAAATGCTTTCATACATAGTTTTCAAGCGGTCAAAGGACTAGTGTAGTGCGTCATAAATAATAACCAATATAAGGCGCGGCTCGTCTCTATAATGAGGAGACTGGCCGATGCGTGTAGAACGCATCTCATAAATCATTTCTGTCACGAAATGATTTAATCTGGAGAGTGCCTCCCCACCATCCCCGAGACCTAACCGATGCCCAGTGGGTACTGCTGGACCCGCTGATTCCCGAACCCAGACGCCGCAAGGATGGCCGTGGTCGCCCGTGGCGTGACCGACGCGAGGTTCTGAACGGAATCCTGTACATCCTGCGCACCGGCGCTCCCTGGGCAGACTTGCCGGAACGCTATCCGCCCTACCAGACTTGTCATCGCCGCTTCCAACAGTGGGTCCGCTCGGGCGTCATGCGAGGCGTCCTGGAGGCGCTGGCCGAAGACCTTCGAGTCCGCGGCGGTTTTGATCTCCGCGAGGCCTTCATTGACGGGACGTTCGCTCCCGCAAAAAGGGGGGCGCCGGCGTCGGGAAAACCAAGCGTGGCAAGGGGACCAAGATCATGGCAGTGGCAGACCGCGCTGGTCTTCCTATCGCCGTTTGCACGGAAAGCGCTACACCGCACGAAGTGACGCTGGTGCAACAGACCCTCGCCGAGATCGTCGTCAACGAACCTCTGCAACGTCTCATCGGAGACAATGCCTACGATTCGGACCGGCTGGACAAAGAGCTGGCGGAAGCCGGTGTGCAGATGATTGCGCCACACAACCGCAGTCGTAAACGCCGCACTCAGGATGGCCGGCCGCGTCGACGCTATCGCCGTCGTTGGAAAGTCGAGCGGCTCTTTGCCTGGCTCCAGCACTTCCGTCGCCTGGTCGTGAGATGGGAGCACTCCCACGAGAACTTCCTTGGCATGGTGCACCTCGGCTGTGCCATCATCCTCCTGCGGCATTTATGAGATGCGTTCTAGACATCATCGATCGGACCCGTAGGGGGAAGTACCGTGAGGAAGGTGCGCTAGAAGCAGCGCTTAAGCATCTGTGGACAGCCCTCGAGAATGAGAACTTTCAGCAAGATTCGATCCGGCAACATATTGAAGAGTTGCGACGGTCCTTCGAAAAAAATGAGAATGGTGGAGCTCTCTGTATTGCGGACCAACTTCGAAAAGGTAAGTCCATTAAACACTTTGATGATTGGTTTTTCAGTACCGAACATTTTTCCGTCGTGTATTCGATGAGGTTTGATGCAAAGGACCTTCAGTTGCTCTCACCCGGACAGAAAGGCATTGTTCTACTCCTGGTTTATTTGGAAGTGGATCAGCACGACAACCGCCCTCTCATCATCGACCAACCGGAGGACAACCTGGACAACCAACACATATTCGACTGCCTCG
>CAYRCA010000882.1:0-1516 GCA_964422565.1 uncultured Acidobacteriota bacterium
CCGATGCATTTCGACCTCGAAAATCTGACGTCCATCGGCGCACCGCCCTGCGCGCAGCGTACGGGCTCGTTGTGCGACGTGTGTTCGAGCTGGAAGCGTAACAACCCCTGAACCCTTGAGGAGATGACAATGCAAGAGAATACCACCGCCCCCGCCTCGCCCCCGATGGCGCTGGCCGTCCTGGCGCTCGAGATGGAAACGACCGTAGAGGCCCTGGAGCGCGAGGTTGGTGCCGACAACGTGTTCATGCACGGCGGGCTCCGGTCCGTGACCGGCTTTCGCGCCCGCGAGCTGGCGGAAGCGCACCACGCCCGGAAGGCCGAGGCGGCACGGCTGGCGAAGCGCAATCAGGAACAGCTCCAGGCGTACCACGCCGCCCAGCACGCCGCCATCCCGAAAGGCTTCACGAAGTTCGAGATGGGGCGCGTCACCATCGAACCGGGCGGCGGCGATGGCGTGCCCGCCGTCGTGAGAATGACGGCGGGCTCCGACAAGACCTTCGAGGGCGGCACCTACACGAAGCGGCCGGGCAAGTTCGACTGGTTGCTGGGCCGGGGCGAGGGCGGCGAGCAGATCGGACCAACGAAGCGCCAGCTCGCGGAGCACATCAAGGAGCAGAAGGCCCTCAACAAGAAGGCGCGAGGAGGTGGAAAGTGAAGCTCCGACCCTTAGGAACCGGCCCGGCGCACCCGGCCACGGCCCAACAGATACCCCTGCCCCCGGCCGCGCGAGCGATTGACCCGGTCGGGTACGCGCGGGTGGCCGAGAGAGACAAGGACGGCGTACCGACCTGCCTGGGGCTACCCGGTCCGCTGGCCGCGCGTCCGGCACCGTTGTACGTCGAGGGGCCGCGCGGGCGGTTCTGGGCGGGCGCTGTGATCGAGGACGGACGGATAACGTTCGACTTCAGGAACGGCGCCGACCCGGAGAAACGCGACTTGGCCCGAATCCGCCCTGGGACGAAGATCATCGCCGCCAGGGATCCGCACGGGCGGGTCATCTCGCTGACGGCGCGGGCGAAGTGACAGGTGGCGGTCAGGGGGTCCGGCGATCGGCGCGCACCCTGCGCGGCGGAACAACGGTTTGCGGTGCCTTGTTCCCGCCCCCGCACCGCTCCCCAAAACGAGATACGAGATCGCGCCCCCACGCGCGTGGGGGCGAGCCCCCTGGAGACAACACGTAACCAAAGACTGAGACAGACAAGGGCAGCGACGGGTTGGGTGGGCTGGGGCCCGGCATCTCCAGACACCCGTAAAGGGCTCCCCGGCCCTCCCCGCCGCCCGCCCCACAACCATGAGGACGTGACACAATGGCTAACCGCTCGATTGTCCGAACGATAAGGGCCGTCTTCGACAGGGTCGCCGCCCGCAAAGTCGAGAACGAGATGGCCGAGTCTCTCGGCAAGGCCGGGAGCGAGGGCGGCAAGAAGGCGGGGCAAGGATACCTGCGCGACCTGCGCCGCGAGTTCGACAAGAAGAAGGCCGACCTTCAGGTCGCGCTCGCCCGCGGCACGATC
>CAYRCA010000883.1:0-1509 GCA_964422565.1 uncultured Acidobacteriota bacterium
TGAGGAGAACACCCTGCTCGTCGCAGTAGTCCAGGAAGTGGTCGTCCTCGAGCTTTCCCTCGAGTCGGATGGCGTTGAGGTTCATATGCTTCACGTACTGGATCTCGGCTTCCTGGCGCTCGGGCGTTCCGCGCAGAAGCATCTCGGGCGTGTAACCGGCTCCGCGGATCAGAATCCGCTGTCCGTTGATCCGGAATACCGTGTGCCCGTTTTCGGTGAGCTCGGAGGTGAACTGTCGGATGCCGAATCGTGTCGATTGCCGATCCGAGAGCGCGCCGCCTTCCGTAAACTCGGTCACCAGGCGGTACATCGGCTGCTCGCCGAGCTGAGCCGGCCACCAGACCCGCGGCTTTGATATCTTCAGTTGTGGAAAATCGTCTGCGGTGAAGGAGACGTTTCTGGTCTCGCGAGGCCCGAGCTCGACCGGTTGAGCGAATTCGATCGTGTCGATGCGGCCACGGAGTGTTCCCTTGACGACCCGGTCCACAGCGTTATGCAGCTCCACGTTGACTCTTAGCTCTGCCTTGTCGAGCGACGGGAGATCGAGCGTGCTGACGACCTGTGGATACCGGACGGCCACCGGGCCGGCCGTCCTCAGGTAAACATCGCGGTAGAGGCCCATCATCTTGTCGGGAGGCGCCGGGTTCCAGTCCACGAACGTAATGCCAAGGTCAGTCGGCAGCGGCGCGAAAACTTCCACCGCCAGGACGTTCGGCTTGTTCTTCACGATTCGCCGGCTGACATCGAACTGGTAGACACGGAAAGAACCAGCGACTTCCTTGGAGTCGGCGATTTGCACACCGTTTAGCCAGATGTTCGCCCGGAAATTGATGCCATCGAAGTGAAGCCAGATGATGTCGTTCGGCCGCGTGACTGGTGAAGTAAACTCCGTCCGATACCACCAGGAGTGGCGGAAGGGGCTGTCCTCCGGCATGGGACTGTTCGAGAAATTTGTGCCGATCGGGTATCTGACGCCCGGGAACTGTCTCAGGTTCATCCCGAAGTGCGGATCGGGATAGACTTTATTCTCGACCAGGGCTGCGACGACGGTGGACGGCACCGAGGTCGGAAACCATCCCGTCGGTTCGAACGCCCGGGTCGAAAGTACAGACCCCGGCTCCTTGACGTCGGCCGAGGACCGGATGGCCCAGCCAGCGTGAAGCCGGATCAGGGAAGGTTCGCCTTGGGCGGCAACAGAAAGCGTCGATGAAGTCATGATGATCGCGCCAATCGTGAGTAAAAGGTTCCTGAGGACGTTTCCGACGGCCATAGTTGTTCTCCCGGCCGTATTCTACAAGCAGTGTCCACGAATGACACGAATCGATGCGAATAAACAGGCCACCTCCGGGTCGCAGTTCGGCTCGACTGGTATCGATTCGTGCCATTCGTGGATACTGCTTGTACAATACGGCGTAATCGAATGCCCGAAGAAACACTGATCTCGCGCGAACGCATCATCCGCACCCTGAATCGACAGCCGGTCGATCGTTTCCCGATTGATCTCGGGAG